>CAZPUF010000132.1:0-8477 GCA_964589705.1 uncultured Saprospiraceae bacterium
CTCATAGATGGCAATAATATCCTGGAGGTATACAATACTATTAGTAAAGCGGCTAAAGCCATACGAAAGAAACCAGAACCTATTCTTGTAGAATGTGTGACCTTTAGACGAAGAGGCCATGAGGAAGCCTCCGGTACCAAATATGTTCCATCTGAGTTGATGGATTATTGGGAGCGGCGTGATCCAATAACCAATTTTGAGCAATATCTTTTGGATGAAAAGGTGTTGACCCAGAAAGACATTTCCGACCTAAAAGAGACTGTCAAAAAACATATCAAAGAAGAACTGGAAGTGACCTATGCTTCTGAGGAGGTGGAAGTCAATGCTGAGAAGGAATTGGCTGCTGTCTATCATGAGGTAGAGAATGAAGTTACGCAACCTGGAACTACTAGCAGGGAAATGCGATACATAGATGCTGTATCAGATGGATTACGAGAAGGGATGCAAAAGTGGGATAATCTGATTTTGATGGGACAGGATATTGCTGATTATGGTGGTGTCTTTAAGATTACTGAGGGGTTCACAGAAGCTTTTGGTAGAGAAAGAGTACGGAATACACCCTTGTGTGAAAGTGCGATAGTGGGTATAGGATTAGGCTTAAGTATGAAGGGATATAAGTCGATGGTCGAGATGCAGTTTGCAGATTTTGTGACCTGTGGCTTCAATCAGATTGTGAATAATCTGGCCAAGATTCATTATCGATGGGGCCATGCGGCAGATGTTGTTATCAGGATGCCTTGTGGTGGAGGCGTAGGGGCAGGCCCATTCCATAGTCAGACTAACGAAGCTTGGTTTACGCATACACCAGGACTCAAAGTTGTGTATCCTTCTACGGCGACTGATGCCAAAGGGTTATTGCTGGCTGCCTTGGAGGATAAGAATCCTGTAATGTTTTTTGAGCATAAAGGATTGTACAGGACGCATACAGAGGCAGTGCCGGAAGGCTATTACACTATAGAGATAGGCAAAGGTAGGCGGGTACAGTCTGGAGATGACCTTTCTATTATTACTTATGGTATGGGAGTACACTGGGCCACTGCCGCCGCAGAAGAGTTAGGTGTATCTGCAGATGTGATAGACTTGCGTTCATTGGTGCCCTTAGACTATGGCATTATTAATGATAGTATAATGAAGACGAATAGAGCCGTTATTTTGCACGAAGATGCCTTGTATGGCGGATTAGGTGGAGAGATTTCATCATATATCTCAGAGCATCTCTTCGAACATTTGGATGCGCCAATCGTTAGAGTTGGTAGTTTGGATATGCCCATCCCATTTCATAAGGAATTAGAAAAGGTGTATCTGGCTTCCAATAAATTGAATGAAGCAATTACTAGAACGTTAGAATATTAGACTAAGAAACACTGGAAAATGACAAAACTAAACTACAGCAACTTAAGGTCAAAAGTTGTCAAGTACAATGAGATCTTAAAGAATACCCATAATTACAGAAAGGATTGGAGTGAAGGATTAAGGGATGAGATTATTGAAAACCTCAAAAAGGTAATTAAGAAAACCAAGCTTAATGCTTATGTAGATATCAAGGATGATATCGAAAATCTTGAGGTGATATCATTATCTCTTGGAACTGAGGTAAGTGGGATAGCAGAGAAGTTGCCTGGAGGTAACCACCTACCAGGTAATCACCCAAGAAGACCTTTTATTAAGTCTAACGGATCATTAATATTCCAGCAGTTATTTAATGGTAAGCTGATGATTATGATTATGTACCCATACATAGAAGGGTATGGTCAGCCAAAACCACCAATGACACTGGAGATAATAAGACCAGAGGAGTATAAGCCAGCATTTATGTTGAGATATCTGGAAACCTTTATGAAAGAGGTTATAGAATGGGAAGATTTTGATGATGATGTGCCAGAAAAGATGGGTATGAATCCAATCGGATTTTCTCCTGTGAATCAAGAACATGACGAATAATCACGTTATAAGATGACAAAATGTAAAAAACCCTGACAGAATTTCTGTCAGGGTTTTTTCATACTGATTATATTTTATAGCTATACGGCAGCTAATTTTCTAGATCTTATAAACCCTTGAGCTTCCATCCACTCATCATTGTAGATTTTAGACAAGTATCTGGAGCCATGATCAGAAAATAATAAGACCACAACATCATCTTCCTTCAGTTGACCGTTGAGCTGAATCAACGCTTCACAGGTGCTTCCGCTAGAGTAGCCAACAAAGAGGCCTTCTGTCTTACAGACTTCTCTTGCTCTGAGTGCACTATCCTTATCAGTCACCTTGATAAATTCGTCTATGACAGTTCTGTCATAGTTGGCTGGAATAATATCTTTTCCGAGTCCTTCTACCTTCTTGGGGTAAATCTCATCTTTGTCATAGATCTCTTGATCATGAAATTTCTTGAGGGCTGAGCCATAAGCATCCACACCTATCACCTTTACCTTTGAATTCTGCTCCTTTAAGAATCTTCCTGTACCTACTAGAGTACCGCAAGTACCACCACAACAGATATAATGGCTTATTTGACCGTCAGTTTGTTCCCAAATTTCAGGGCCAGTTGACGTATAATGTGCCATAGCATTTTCTGTATTGTAGTTCTGATTAAGATAGTAAGCGTTCTCTATCTCTACAGATAACTTTTCTGCTTTCTTATAGTAGGAGTTTGGATCTTGGCTGTCAACGTTCGCAGGACAAAGGACAATTTTAGCACCCATAGCTTTTAGCATGGCTAATTTCTCCTGTGAAGACGAGTTTTTGACAGTAAGTACACATTTGTAACCCTTTATAGCACAAATCATGGCTACACTAAAGCCCATATTGCCTGATGTGGCTTCTATAATAGTATCTCCAGGCTTTATCAGACCTTTCTTCTCTGCCTGTTCTATCATATAGAGTGCAGATCTATCCTTCGCTGAATTACTTGGATTGAACGCCTCTACTTTGGCGTAAACTTTACAGCTAAGTAGTGCGCTGAGATTGTGTAGTTTGACCAACGGTGTTTTTGCTACTAATTGAGTAACGTCATCCACCGAACTATTGCATTTCATCATTGCCTTTTCATCCGTTAGTGAGAAAAGGTAGTTTCGAGGCTACCTTTAAAGTTGGTGACACAATTATAGCCAAGATAACCGATAATATATGAACGCTTAAAATGTATGTCAAGTGCATTTTGTCGCAAAAAATCACATAAATAATTGATTGCCAATATGTTATAGACATATTATTATAGAATTTGTCTAGTTGTTTAATGGGTATTATTTTTCATGTGAATAGCCTCTTTTACAATAATTGATACTTCGGCAGGTATATCTTGCCTTGTATCTAGCCTTATACTGCTCACCATTTTGCGTTGCTTCATGTCCAGTATCGGAAAAGTCTTGGCCAAAGCTTTTCCGTCCATAAAACAAAGATCTACATGTGATATTTTGATGGGGTTGAGATAGCAGATCCAGCTGCCATAGTCATAGAAGGGAATCTTATAGCGGATTTTCCTAGTCATGCCCAAATCCTCAGTAAATGTCCTATTGAGGGCACTAATGAGCTCCGCCTGTAGCGGGTCAATTTTCTCAAGGAATTCAATATAGGTCATGCATCTATGTGCCCTTGGACGGTTTTAAGGATTAGGGATTTCTTTTGCTCAGAATCATTAAGCATATTTTGTCCTCTTTCTAAGGCAGAAGATACGTAAGCAGTATCACCGAATCCAGCACAATTGATTTGGACATTGAGAAAAGCGCCGTGGATAGCAGCATGGCAGCATAAGGCACCAACTCCAGCATCTGAGGCCGAGGCTGGGTTGCCATTTGTAGCCATGTCTATCAGCATTTCGTAAGCATTGCCAGAAGTTTCCATGACTTTGAGAGGTACTTCTATAGCATTCACTGTTGCAGCATGCATGGCCTCTTTTCTAGCTTTCTTTTCATCTGCAGTCGTCTTTGGCATTTTGACGGCGGCCATAATCCCATTAAATGCTGCGGTATCTTCATCTACAAGGTGCAGCAGGGTAGAAAGTATACTTTGACCTGTATCAGCGGCATTGGAATAATATTCCCATTTGCTATCCCAACCTCTCTTATGCGCTGAGAGATTGGCCACCATAGTCCCAAGGGCTGTGCCAAGGGCGCCAACATAAGCGGAGATACTTCCACCACCGGGGGCAGGGCTTTCAGAGGCTGTTTCAGCAGCAAATTCCTGAAGATTGAGTTGAATGAGTGGTGCTTGTGTATCCTCATCTAGAAGATATTCTATGACCTTTTTTTGAGGGTCAAAGGGCCCTAACTCGTCCAGTCCCAGTGATTTAACAGCTATATGAATGATCTCTGATTCGGAAATTCCAGTAGATCTTTTTTGTTTTTTGAGGAAGTGTTTCCCAGCGTCTATCAACACCTTTTTAGGTACCAGACCCACAAGCTCTGAGCCTGTTACACGCAATCCTCTCTTGGTGGCACTCTGCACCGTGGCCTCAAAAGCTTCGTGAAGTGAGGTCACATTGATGTCGGTCAGATTCATTGAAATCTGGGCTATACCGTATTCTTTAATGAACCATCCGATAGCTTTCACTGACTTGAGCATGCCTGGTATGCGCAAGGCATCACCATTGTCATCCCTGACAATCTCTCCTGTAATGGCATTACCTTTTCGCTTGATTCGACCATTTTCTCTTATATCAAAAGCAATTGCATTGGCTCGTCTCACCGAAGTTGAATTTAGATTGATGTTATAGGCTACAAGAAAGTCCCTTGCGCCGATAACAGTTGCACCCGAAAATGCATTGAAAGAAGTTGGTCCAAAGTCAGGCTTCCAGTGAGGATCCATCATTTTCTTTGCCAGACCTTCATACTCACCAGACCTGATGGTGGCTAGATTTTTTCTGTCAGGATGCGTTGCCGCAGATTCATACAAATAGACCGGAATTCCCAATGCTTCACCTACACGTTGTCCTAGTTTCTTTGCATACTGGACGGTCTCTTCCATAGTGATATTGGCGATAGGTATTAGCGGACATACGTCGGTGGCGCCCATCCTTGGGTGCTCCCCTTTATGCTTATTCATATCGATTAATTCGCCAGCTTTTTTGATAGCTTTGAATGCAGCTTCTATCACCGGTTCTGGTGCGCCTACAAAGGTTACAACTGTCCTATTTGTTGCTTTGCCAGGGTCGACATCCAGAAGTTTAACCCCATCGGTAGCGGAAATTTCGGCAGTGATGGCGTCTATAATAGTCATATCTACCCCTTCACTAAAATTTGGTACACATTCTATTAATGGCATGGACGACATAAGCAAGTGATTTTGTATGTTAGAATATTGATTATCTTTCAGTAGCAGTGGGTGCCAAATATAATCACTTCATCCTTCGTTTTTGTAAATGAATGTTGTCCACTGGAAATTATATTAGATAAATGTACATAGTCAATTATCAACATACCTTTTCTACGATTCTCAGGCCACTGTCAATGCTATTACTTTGTTGTCTAATGCTCATCGAAGTAAAGGCACAAGAGGTAAGCATATCTCCGGAGGTTAATATCAGAAATTACTTTTCTTACGAATTGCTAGGAAAAATATCGGACAGATATCTTGTCTATAGAGACAAAGGGTTTTTGAAGGAAGTAGATGTCTTTAACGAATTTATGGAGCACAGTCAGCATTCAGAATTAATATTCGAGAAGAAGAAGACAGATATGATCAGTGCTATTGGATTGGATACAAGTTTCCAAATGGTGTATGGCTATATCGAAAATGATTCATTATTTGTGAAAATGAGACGATATGATAAGCGGGTATCCTTGATTGATAGTAGTCTCATTGCAAAAATTCCTAAGAAAGATTTGAAACGGAGCTTCAATAGCCTGGTATCTGAGGATAAATCCAAGCTCCTCCTGTATACACTCAATAAGGAAGATGATCTTGATCTCTACCTATACGACAATAATAAAAACAGACTAGCGGTCCATCGTCGGCTGAAATTTCCAAATGAAATCAATCTCAGAACTGACCTCAAGGAGATGGTGGTTTCTGATAATGGGGAGCTGTTTTTTCTACTATATAAGCAAGATCAAGGTCTGACAAAGGAAAAGAACGAAGTTAAATTCTTCTATTATGCGCCGTTGTCAGAAAAAGGCAATCTGGCCAGAATGTCAATTGGTGATAAGATCAGAAAGGATATACACTTGGATTTTGATAATCTTAATAATAAGGTCATCATTACTGGATTGTACGGAGAAAAGAAAACAAAGGATAATAAAGGGATTTTCTTACTCAGTAAGACGCCTGATAATCTAGGGGAACAGGAGGTGGCCAAGATAATTCCATTTTCAGAATCTTTGGTCAATGAGGTGTCAAGGACAAAAAAGAAAAAGAACCGAGTCTTCGAACATTTCACTTTTAAGGAAGTGATCAAGCGTCAGGATGGTGGGGTTCTTATGATTATGGAATTAGCCAAGGAATTTTCCAGAAGAAGTTCATATAGTACGAATTATAGCAGGTCTACGAGTTACAATTCACACATAAGGCGCGGATGGGTAGATTATTATAATGAGGATATCATTGTCACTAGTATTTCTCCTGAGGGTACTGTAGACTGGAGTAAAATCTTATACAAAAAGCAATTCTCGCAGGATGATGAGGCCATTTATTCTTCTTTCTATATTATGCTCACACCATCTCGGCTGCGGATGCTGTATAATGATGAGATTAAGAGTAGCAGTACTGTAAGTGAGTATATTATAGACCCAGTAGGGAATATAGCCAGGAACAGTTTGCTAAGTACAGATGATCAAAATGTGAAGTTGAGATTTAGAGATGCGGTACAACTGGGGAATAATGAGTTGCTAGTGCCTAGTGAGAGTAACTTTAATCTAAGCCTGGTCAAAATCACTTATTAAAATAAAAAGGTACACAACTAAAAGCTGCATACCTTTTTGAATCAAATAGGATTGTTATTATCTTCTATAATTTATCGAACATATAATTGACGGGTATATACACCCGCCTCGCTTTGGACATTCACCACATATATGCCATTATAGTTTGAATCTGTGTCAATGTATATTGAATGATTCGCTGTGTGTCTTGATAAGAGTTGTCCAGTTGATGTAAATAGCTGAACATGCATCTCCAACTCTTCCGGATTATCCACGAAAATTTTAGCTCTTTCCAGACTGATGCCAATATCAGCAGTTGCTTTTATAGGCTTGATCGGTCCTGGATTAACTGTTATAATAATTGTCTTAGATGCCTTGCAGCCTGCATTATTAGTGGCAGTGTAGGTAATAGTATGTTCTCCTACGCCAGCTAATTTAGGATAGAAGACATCATTTTTGATGCCTGGTCCTTCGAATAGGCCAACAAATTGATCATTGGTAATAAAAGTATAAGGCGCTTCAGTGACTTCTACATCAAAGGTTAGCACTTCTATTATACTATTATTTACCGGATCTGGTTCTCCCTGAATGACACCACCTGCATGGGTGTCGCTTGTAAGATTATATCCATTGTCGCCATCGCAATCAATGTCTATAGTGATCAAATGATCTTTATCGTTTTGCTGTGCATATCCAAAAGATCCTATACATAGCATAAATACGAATGCAGATAAAGTCTGCATGAGGTTGTATTTCATAGGTTTGACTTAGTTTCCCAATTAAATTTTCTATCAATAATTGGACAATTGTTATATGTCGCACCCTAAGTTGGAGCAAGCCAAATCGGCTAACTGACAAGAAGATTGCAATAAAGGACAGGAAAATGGAGGTTGTAATAAAAGGGAAAGTCCTGATAGACTTTCTACCAGGACTTTCTACTAAGATATACTCAACTTTTTTAAAAATTCTCTATCGATTAGATTGTTTGGGAATAACTTATATGACTTAATTATATTTTATCCCTTGGTTCCTATGGCAAAGATACTTTTGAATCAGACTTGTTTTATAGACAATCTTTCCTTAGACGTTGTCAATTTTTCCTCACTCCTTATAAAGTGTATTTATTTAGACTTAGCCTAGCCATTGACATTGGAATAAGAAGGTATATTTCATTTATTCGACATTGGGGCCAGTAAATAGATTGAAAACTTCAGAAATGCTTCATTTTGAATGAATTATGCGTCATCAAAAGCGTCTATTTGAGGGCATTTTAGTATCTTCGCACCGCTAATTAGACGCAGAATATGAGCGATAATAACAAGGAAAATAATAACGAAGAGGAAAAGAAGAAATCCGGCTATGGCGCCGATAATATTCAAGCACTCGAAGGACTGGAAGCGGTTAGGAAGCGTCCTGGGATGTATATTGGTACGACTGACTCTAAAGGTCTTCATCACCTTGTATGGGAGGTCGTCGATAACTCCATAGATGAGCACTTGGCTGGGCACTGTGACACTATAAATGTGACTATCCTAGCGAATAATGGGATCAAAGTGACGGATAATGGTAGGGGTATTCCAGTTGGCATGCACCAAAAGCTCAAAAAATCAGCACTAGAGGTTGTGA
>CAZPUF010000133.1:0-8447 GCA_964589705.1 uncultured Saprospiraceae bacterium
CCTATGGCCGAAGCAGGCCTTAAGCATTGCAAAATCAATAAATCAGACATTAGCAACTATCTGGGTATCATCAAAGAACGTGTCAAAAAGAAAACCAATGGTGCTATCTGGATGCTTGATTCTTACTCTCATCTCCTCAAACAAAAAGTCTCTAAAGACGAAACATTGACTGCACTTACTAACGCAATTATGAAGAATCAAAAAAAGAATCTCCCTGTACACAAATGGAAGAAAGCTGATTTGGTTGACCTAGGAGAATACAGACCTTTGCAGTTGAAGGTAGAAGAGTTTATGCAGACGGATCTCTTCACTGTAGAGCCAAATGACATAATAGAACTGGTAGGAGAGATTATGGATTGGCGAAAGATAAGATATGTGCCAGTAGAGGATGCAGAAGGCAATCTAAAAGGATTGGTTACTTCCCGTCTGATCACCAGACAATTGCTCAAAAAAGTAGAAGGTGATCAGCGCTCTATAATTGCTGAAGATATTATGATTACCAAGCCACTTGCTGTCAAGCCTGAGGATACAATTATGGATGCGATGATATTGATGCGCAAGAATAAAGTAGGCAGCCTCTTAGTGGTCAAAAATAAGAAGCTGGTTGGCATGATTACAGAATCAGATTTTCTGGATATAACCAGCAGACTACTAGAAAGAATGCATTCCAAATAAGCATAAATAAAACCCACATGTTGTGGGGCCCACACCAACAGCTATGAAAGTCGATTTAGTTACCATTGGGCTATATAATATCCATGCTTAGGTAGAGACTTGCAGAAAAAAATAGGATTGCCGATAAGCAATCCCATTTCAAATATTTTAAATCAATTTATCTATATCTAATTATTTCTAACAAGCGTCACACTGCCGTGATCGGTTCTCCCATTATAGGTGGCTTGCCAAAAGTAGACTTCTTCTTCTAATCTGTTGCCTTGATTGTCTAGACTTCCGCTCCATCGCTCATCTACAAAGCTGGTTTCAAATACTCGCTTACCCCATCTATTAAAAACTTGAAGGTTATAATCACCAAACAACTCTGGACAGCTCTCTATATAAGGCCCGAATGTATTATTATCTTCAAAGGCTCCTCCTCCATCTGGTAGTTGTTCTGATTCTAGCCTGGTATCCGGAAAGAAAATATTAGGAAACGCCAAATCTTCACCTAAGGCATCTAAAGTTAAAGTAGCACCACCTGTATTACCACAATTGTCGGTAACAGTTACTGAAAATTCTCCTGCTTCTGAGACAGCGATGCTTTCATCTGCTTGACCAGTATTCCATTCGAAGCTCCCAATTGAAAGACCTGGGATACCGTTTAGATCAACTCCTGCTGTCAGCACCTGATCACATTCCTCATTTAATACTGAGCTAATATCTACACCTGGATCAGGGAAGGCTAGTTGATCTTCGCTTATCATTATCTCTGCCTCAGCCGTACGGGCACAATTATCAGAAACAGTTACTGAATATAAGCCTGGCTCAGTTACTGTAATCCTATCTCCGAGAGCAAATGGTGTCCATTCAATAGTACGAATAGGACCACTAATACCTTCTGTCGTAATGGCATTAAGTTCTATGCCACATTGTAGCCCATTTAATGCACCTGGATCTATTTCTACTGTTGGCAGACCTACATTAAAGGCTGCTTCATCGACAGTTACAGATGCTTCTGCGGTCAAGCCACACCGGTCAGTAACTGTTACACTATAAATTCCTGGTACACTAACGTCAACAGATGGACCAGTCTGATTAGCAATAGACCATACAAACTCTAAGTCTACGCCAGCATCAGATACCATAATTCCAGTAGCTGACAAGGGAACCGAACAAATTCCTGGGTTGAATTCTCCAGCAGTTATGTCCAAGCTAGGTGGCGACACATCCAACATATCAGTTATATCTATAGAGGCTGTTCTGACAGAATCACAGACTGTCACTGTCACAGAGAAAGTGCCTGGTTCCGTGATTATAATGGACTCAGTATTCATAGCACCAGTATTCCATTCTATTTCAATCGCATTCTGAAACAAAGGAGGTACATCTTCTATATCTGCTGTCAAGGTAATAGATGGTTGTCCCGAGTCACAATTCACTGCACTATCTACAATAGATACTGAGTGATCTGGAGTGGCAAAATCATCAGGACTTATAGTACGCATAGCGACTGAGGTATGACCACACATATCTGTAACCGTCACTACATAATCGCCTGCTTGGGTAACATCTATATCTATAGTAGGTGTGGTTTGTCCATCACCCCAAGCATAGGCCATTAAATCTTGAACGCCATCATCCCAGTTAGCAACTAAGGTTAGAATACCTTCATCACATATGCGACTGGCATCGAAGCCTATTCCGGCATTATCTGGTGGAAATAAGTCAGGTACTGTAAATACAGTATCCGCTGGATTATCACAATTATCTATAATCTGAACCTGAAATGTAGTACCAGGTTCTGAAGGCACAGTAAGAGAAGGTTCTGTAGAAATCGTATCTCCATTTACATCAGTCCAGATAACACCCCCTGCTATATTAGTAGAAGAACCTGCCGTATAAGTTAGCTCTCTGTTTTCACAATGGTCATTTTGAAAACCGAGAGATATCACAGGAAATTGTTGCTGCTCTATATTTGTCGTGTCACAAAGTATATAGCAAATCCTCTCTCCTATTGTTACGGTAGCAGAATATTCCCCAGGTTCTGTTACTGTAATCATAGGCGTGGTCTCCATGGTACTCCACATATAACCTGTTGCTCCAGGCTGAGTTGCATCCAACGTAAAAATCACAGGATCTTGAGGGCAGAATACTGTGTCTCGAAGATTTAATACAAGGAGATTATAACGAGAAAAATCTGTTTGTTGTAATTCCAACGTATCTCTCTGTGCTAATAACGTATTACGTATGCCTAGTGTATCTCTTACCAATGGAACGTCAATAAAATTGACAGTTAGTGTGTCATCACAGAAAGCACCTCCCTCTTGATCCATTCCTATCCATAGTGGAGCGAAATTGTTGAGCATACCAAAACCAGGTACACCTGTTGTGGTCATATTAATGGTCATGTTGAAATTATCTTTAGACAAATCAACACCTGGATTAACCCCACTATTTAAGGCTGCAAAAAGGGAGTGTTCGTTTTGATAACTTGCCGAATTGATCACCTCTCCTAAGGTGTCCATAAATATGGCGTAGTTGGCAGAGTTAAAGGCATTATCTTGATATTTTCCTGCAACAACTATTTCTCCATTATCTGCTATGATGACATCTCCTGCAATATTTTGGCCTTCCATTTCCAACATTCTAGACCATTGTACATTGAGAGAAGAATCAAGTCTGACAACGATGCTTCTAGGGAAAGCCTCATGTTGACAAAATCCAACAGCGACATACCCGAAGTCTTCCGTTTGCGCAATCGCATTGAACTCTAATGTAAAGTCTAAGGTATCTACTGCCTGAAAACTAACAGCCTGACGAGGTGCACCCAGACTATCGAGGTCTATCATACCCACCATTCTATTATCATCTCCAATAGCCATGGATAAGACAAACCCTGAATCTATTGACATCTCTAGATCAGTAATGCTAATATCCACCATCAAACTATCTAGGCTATCCAAGGTCATGGCATAATATGACTGACTGACTAAAGAGTTGAACCCTCCATCTATCTGCTCTCTGTGGATACCTACCGTATCTCCTGAGTCATGGGTTGCAAAATAATTAATGCTCAATCCGTCCAACGAGGAAAGCACCTTTGGGTTAGATATGTAGCTCTTGGTATTATCAGAATCATCAAGATCTCTGACTATCTGTGTCGAAACCAGCGTAGCATCAGGCGCTATTTTAATCAAGTATTTCAGTCCTGAATTATCCTCAGTGGTCGCATCACTCACAACAACCATGAGTGTGTCAGCTGCTAATCTTGCACTCTCTACTGACCTATTAACTAGCGAAAAGGTGGCATCGTCTATGACGTGATCGAATGACCAATCATTATTTCCTTTAGTATCATGTCTTGTAATATTGATGCCGACACTGTCTGGGGAGTTGAATGTGGGGTCTGCGAAAATATTCACAGCGTAGAATCCTCCACCGCCAAGACTTTGGCTACTCACGTTGACCATTTCTCTATCTAAGGTCTCCAAAAATCTTTGTCCTATCTGGGCAGAGACATCTGCTGTGAAAAGCAGGATGAAGGCACATAGTGTTAATTTGCTTAAAGCTCTGTAGTTCATGAATTCTTCAGGTTTTATATGTCAATCAAAGTGACCCAATAAAGCGAAGCTTATTTGGAAGGTCCCGTCATGCATAGCGATCCAAAAATAGCCAATTATATTGAGCTTATGAGTCGTATGCGATAATTAGAAGGAAATTGGAAAAATTGCAATGTTATATGCCCTATATCAAGGAAATAAACATTAAAATATATAGTAATATTGTAGTATTAAGTGACAATTAATAACACACATGAAGAAGCATAATTTCTTTGCAGGACCATCGATACTTCCAGAAATAGTTAAAAAGAATGCAGCTAAAGCCGCACTTAACTACAAAAACAAAGGCCTTTCCCTTATGGAAATGTCTCACAGAAGTGATGAATTCAAAGCCATCATGGAGGAAACAGAAAGCCTGATCAGGGAAATGCTTGGCGTCCCGGATGACTATGCTGTCCTGTTCTTAACTGGAGGCGCAAGTACACAATTTGTGATGTCAGCCATGAATCTCTTCAAGAAAAAAGATGTCGTTGGGTATTTGGATACTGGCACATGGTCAACAAAGGCCATCAAAGAAGCCAAACATTACTGTGACCTAAAAGTCCTTGCATCCTCAAGTGATAAGAATTTCTCTTATATACCTAGGAACTATAAGGTGCCTGGCAAAATGAAGTATGTCCATGTGACCAATAATAACACTATCTATGGCACTCAACTAAAGAAATTGCCAAAAACACCTAAGCTGTTTATCTCTGATATGAGTTCGGATATTTTTAGTCGCAAAATTAAAGTGACTGATTATGCCCTCATATATGCTGGCGCTCAGAAAAACCTCGGTCCAGCAGGTTCTACCTTAGTTATCGTTAAGAAAAAACTGCTAGGAAAAACAGGACGTCACATTCCGACAATGTTGGATTATACTACCCATATCGCTAAAAATTCTGCCTTCAACACGCCTCCTGTCTTCCCTATCTATGTCATGATGCTTAATCTTAGATGGGTGAAATCTAAGGGTGGTGTAAAAGCGATGGAAGCCAGAAATAAAGAGAAAGCACGCCTCCTATATGATGAGATAGATAACAATCCGAATTTCAAGGGTATAGTGGCGAAAAGAGATCGTTCAGTGATGAATGTAACTTTCGACCTGATTGATCCTAAGAAAGAAAAGTCATTCCTGTCAAAGTGCAAACGGGCTGGAATTGTTGGAATCAAAGGCCATCGATCAGTTGGTGGATTTAGAGCTTCTATGTATAATGCAATGGAGCTTAGCAGTGTAAAAGCTTTGGTCAAAGTCATGAAAAGCTTATAGTAGGTCTTGAAAACATCCATGATATATGATGATATCAGGATACCTATAAAGGTTAAGAGAGAGCGGCGCAACAGTATCCGATATTCTATAACTGGAAAAAGCGTGAACCTCATCATGCCTCGCCACCTACCAATATCTAATCTAGAACATGAGGTGCAAAAGGTGAAGGATTGGTCTAAATTGGAATTTGAAAAGAATCCAAAATTGCTCAATCGATTCAGAGTTATCGTCTATGAACACGGTGAATTTGTAAGGATTTTCGAGAAAGATTTTCGACTGCTGATCTTTGAAGAGCCCAGGCAAAATCTCACCGGGCGAATTCGAAAAAATATGGATGTGGTCATCAAGGTGCCTAAGGGTGCTGACGAACATCGTAAAAATGAAGCCATTGGAAAATTGCTTTCCCGAATATTCTCTTCCTTCTTTCTTGGAGATATAAAAAAGAGAGTATTTTATTACAATGAAAAGTATTTTCAGGAAAACATAAGTGGAGTCAGACTCAAAAACAACTCATCTAACTGGGGAAGTTGTTCTTCCAAGCAAAATATCAATCTTTCAAGTCGATTGCTTTTCGCGCCTCTTGATGTGTTGGATTATGTGATCATTCATGAATTGGCGCATCTTAAGGAGATGAACCATTCTCCACGCTTCTGGAAGATAGTCAGTGATATCATGCCCAATTATAAGGAAAAAGAAGATTGGCTGTCGACATATGGAGAAACGTTGAAATTCTGATAGTTCACCTAAGGAGCATAATGCCTTTAATATGACAAATGAACGGCGTAGAATTTTAAAATTTTGTTACCAACAGTCATAAAAGGAAATTAAACTAATAGAAATAAAACCAAAATCATGTTTTAATCGTTTAAGTATTAACAACTTTTAAATAAGCTAAATTCCTATACCATGATCATATTTATAATCGCTGTGCTATTATTGCTGGTGCATACAGCACACTCCCCGCAAATGAAAAAGTTCTGACTATTGTTAGAATAAAAGAATCAAAAAAAGGGTTCGCTTGTTACAAGTGAACCCTTTTTACATTATATAATTCTTCTTACTGTACAGAACGAAACATGGCTTTGACTTCTTCTAAGGTATACTGCCCCATGAGTCCAGTTTGAAATATATACTCCTGATCTCCTTTGATTTTTACAAATCTGAAATCGTGATTGATTCTATCTTCCGTAATCTTCTTTCTGTATATAAATCCATTCTCTCCCTCTTCCAATATTTCATCAAAATAAGGTGCCTCTTGAACCTGGCTCTTCAGCTCTGTCTTGATAGTAGCTACATCATAGGTTGTAGCCACACCACTGGAAATTTGAAGCGAATAATTTCCATCCCCTTTGACAGTAACATCTTTCATGATTCCCATATCACTAAAAACTACATCTGCACCAGTGGGTGCTTGGATTGTTATGGGCAAGCCATGTGGCAATAGATCTAATTCTGATAAGCCGTCAATGGCTTTCTTAGCACCGTCTCCTCCTTTACAACTAAGAAGTAATAGTAACGATGATATAATTAATACTATATGCGACTTGTGTATCAACTCTTAGTCTTTATAGAGCAACCAATAGCTTTAGTTACAGACGGCTCAGGGTTCTTACCTGCTTGAAGTGCCATAATTGCACTTTCTAAAAATCTATCTTCTACGCTTTCTGCATCTCTTGGGCTATCATCTATAGAACCGATATACTTAACCGTCATTTCCTTGTCTAGCAAGTATACATGTGGTGTCTTAGTCGCACCATACTGAGGGTATACTTTTTGTCCCTCGTCATACAAGTAGGCAAATGGAAATCCTTTCTCCTCAGCTCTAACAATCATATTATCAAAGCTATCTGCTGGCTTCACCTCAGGATCATTTGGCATGATGGCCACTACTGGATAACCTTGAGGCGCAAACTTGTTGTGTAACTCTATCAATCTGTCTTCATACATAACGGCATATGGACAGTGGTTGCAAGTAAATACAACTACATAGCCTTCAGCATCTTCAATATCTGCCAAAGACATCATTTTTCCGTCAATATTCTTTAATGAGAAATCTGAGGCTTTATCACCGACGCTATATCCTTGCGCCAGCATAACACCAGTAAAAAGTAGTGCTGTTATAAATGTGAAAAATTTCATGCTTTGATTTTAATTCAAAAATGGTGAAATGATATTTACTAACTCCTGTTCGGAGTGAAATTCTTTTTCGTAGAACTCTCTTTTGTCCCCTTTGTACACTAAAGTGATCGGTATAGCACCAGACCAGGAAGGGTCCACTTTGTCTATCCAATTGTTGGCCTTTCCATCTGCTAACAGTACCACATTAGATTGAATGTCCTTTTTATTCAGAAAGGGAAGGAGTTTTTTAACGATATGCTTTTCGAAATCAAGGCTTACAAGTACCACTTTTACGGGTTGATCTTCATAACGCTTATGTAGTGCTTCGAAGTAGGGTAGTTCTTTGACACAAGGCCCACACCACGTAGCCCAAAAGTTGACCACATAGGTGGTGTCAGTATCTTGATGCAAAATAGGTTCAAAATCATCAAAGGTCTTATATACTGGCACATCATCCACTGTCCAAGACTGAGACTGTCCATGTACTGAAGCTAATAAGAGAAGGACTATGTGGATATAATATGACTTCATACCAATTGGGTTAAACAGAAGGTAAACGTAAAAAGTTGCACGTTTGATACATAGAATATTTAGAACCTTAGTACGGTTATAACACACAGAGGCCATGACACTTCTGCCATGACCTCCAAACTTTGCAATAAGTTATATTTAATCTTAATCTACATAAGTGCCAGCACTAGCGTCCCAGAATCTGAATCCTGGCATTCCATCAGCTCTATTGCTTCCGTTATCTAAGTAAAAGGCAACAACCGTTGCGGGTGGTGTACTTAGCATAGGCATAT
>CAZPUF010000134.1:0-5810 GCA_964589705.1 uncultured Saprospiraceae bacterium
CTAAACATGGATATTATATAACCAAATGGTAACTAAATCGACTTTCATAGCTGTTGGTGTGGGCCCCACAACATGTGGGTTTTGTTTTGTCAATATCGCACTCCCTGCAATTGGATACTTCTGACACCAGCTAGGCGTCTCATCTACCTAATTACCCACTTTTCAAAGTCTCATTTAACTAAATTCAAGTATCAAAATACTGAAAATCAGACTTATAGGGTGTCAATGTATGTAGTTGGTACTTCTTGAATCCATCTAGAATGTGATAGTCATTTATATTTGAAATATCAATTTGATAGCTTAGACTGTCAAGAATTATTAGAATTTAAAAGAATCAAAATGAGATTCCTAATACTTATAATCAGCGCTTTAGTAAGCATGTCCTTACACTCACAGAACAACCTTACAACTAATGTTGGAAATGACCTTAGCTTAGATAGTAGAACAGAAGTAACTAATCATACAGGAATGACTCAAGCAACCTCCATTGGGTTTAACCTATTCGACAAGCCAAATAAGGGTTCGCTTGATTATCTATATGACAGTGATATTAAGCTGGCAGGGAAGAAACCGAATTTATTGTCGCAAAGTATTCTACCAGATCCAAAAGCTGCCCGAACGAGCAACAGATTTCTTGATCTTAATTTTGGCCTCGCATTTACAGATCTAATACTCGACAATGATAACAGTAGATTTATTTTTCCTGGGGTCTCATTCCTCTGGGGAAATACCATAACCTATGCTAACAACACTGTTCTAGAATATGAAGCTGGCATTGCATTGCCTTCTATTGTAACAGGAAAGATTGGAATAGGCAAAAAGTTTGAAAATTCAACGTTTATCGTAGGTGTTAGGCCATACCCTGCCAACTTATACGTTCAAGCTAGCTTTGCGTATACAGACAGAGGATATTGGACTGTATCATTAGAGCATAATCCATTAAGGGATTCTGATAATCTCATTTCATTAGGCTCTAGAACACTATTGACTTTTGGCTATAGATGGCATAGACCTAGGAGGCACAAGTAGTGGTGGGTAAAAGACTTATTGAATAGACCATTTGGGCTACACGATTTTTATAAATTCTAGTTATTAAACGATTTTGGTTTGCCACCTTCCCACTCCTCTAAACTTGGATTAAGGACTAAGTTTTGACCACTACAATCCAACATCAAGAATATAAGCGCAGACAGATGTGAAATTATAAAGTGCTTTCCCATGTTTATGAAATATTGAAAGAAAGTAGATTATAAAATTATTTCCTATTTAATTACTTCGCCCATATCGCACCTACACCAGCCTCCCATAGCTGCGCATTATATTGTTTGATTCTCTTTTCCAGGGTTGTAGATTGTTTTTGTAGCTCAGTCCATTGCTTGTCCAGCTCCTGTCTTCTATCTCTTGAAGGTTGATTGACACGAGGAAGGTCGCTTTCGGTATGATTAATCATAAACATGTAATGTGCCGTAAACTTATTGGGGAAGTTTTCTACATCATCATAAGCTTTAGATTTTCTTTGGACCATCTCTTCATCCCAAGTCTTCAAATCTTTGACCAGCGACTGTCCATCTTTGATAAGGTCCTTGTGGGTCGATTTGTCTAATTGGCTAATGACTTTACCTAATTGCTGGCGCTTATTGTACAGTGTATTTGTCTGCTTATGCATAGCAGTTAGATTGGCTTCCACCTCATTCATAAACTGATTATAGCCCGCATAGTCCAAGTCTGTAGGATAAGTGGGATTAGGTAATATATTGAATGAAGTTGGGTCAGATTCGTCTCCAATCTTAAGAGTGGCGCTATACTCGCCAGGGATGGCCTTATGACCTCTAAAGCTGGCCTCTATATAGGCGTCAGGAATGCCGGGCATGATGCTGTGTCTGGTATCCCAGACATATCTATTAAGACCTGCGTTCTTAGAAAGCGTATCCATGGCGGGCGGTCCTCCATCCCATCTGCGATAAGACTTGTCTTTTTTAGATGTCAAGGTATTGACAACCTGACCTTTGGCATCTTTGATTTCTATAGTCACATCTATGGAGTCAGCTACTTCTGGCAGCTGGTAATAGATGACAACACCTGAGGCTGGATTGACACCATGAAGTGGATGTATTCCTTTGGATTTATTACCATCTAATGGGCTGCCACTATTATTGACATAGATGTCTTCGGGTTGGAACAGCTTTATATCCTTGGTAGTCTTATCATGCTGTCTTAGCAATCCCATATCATCCAATACCCAGAATGAGCGACCTGAGGTAGCGATGGCCATATCGTCATGTCTGATGATGATGTCTAGGACGGGTGTGACAGGTAGATTGAGTTGTAGAGGTTCCCATTGTTTGCCACCATTCCATGATACATACATCCCTGTTTCTGTACCTGCGAATAATAGATCTTTCCTTTTGTCATCTTCTCTCACCACACGGGTAAATGCCCCCTGAGGAATTCCCTTAGATATCTTGGTCCAGGTCTTACCATAATTTGTGGATTTATATAGCGCTGGTGTTTTATCATTGAACTTATATCTGGTCGTGGCTATATAGACCGTACCCGCCTCATGTGGCGATACATCAATTGCATTGATCAGACATTCTTTAAGTCCAGTAGGCGTGATGTTATGCCAATTGTCTCCATTATCTCTAGTCACATGTACGAGCCCGTCATCACTACCCGTGTATATCGTACCTGCCTCATGAGGAGACTCTGCTATATAACTAAGTGTCCCATAGTTTTCAGCGCCGACAGCCTCATTAGTATAGGGGCCGCCGCCATTCCCTTGTTTGTCGTCCTGATTTCTGGTAAGATCAGGAGAGGCCTCTTCCCAGCTAAGGCCTTGATCTTTGGTTCTAAGCATATACTGAGCGCCATGGTAGAAGGTACTTGGCTCATGTTGGGATTTTATTATTGGCGCATTCCAATTGAATAGGTATTTCATCTCACGGGCTTCCATACCCAAATATTGGATAGGCGCAGCCATTATATTCGAGCCAGCATCCGCCTTGGTGTTCAGCGCTTCTATGGTGCCTAGATACGAGCCACCCATCACCACTTCTGGATTATCAGGATCAAAAGCCAGGAAAGCACTTTCACCCCCAGCAGAGGCTGTCCAATTTTGAGCTGTAATCGCACGACCACTAATAGCTCGATGTTCTATAGCCACAGAGCTATTGTCTTGTTGACCACCATAAATGCGATACGGAAAACTATTATCTACATTGATCCTGTAGAACTGCGCCGTGGGCATATTGGCTTGTGTAGACCAAGACTTCCCTTGATTAAAGCTGATCGCGGCACCACCATCATTGGAGATACATAGATTATTAGAGTTGTGAGGATTAATCCATAGATCGTGATAATCACCATGCGTGCCTGTAATCCTAGTCCAGGATTTACCGCCATCTATGGATTTGAGTGCTGGCGCACTGAGGACATAGATTAAGTTTTCATTATTGGGATCTATAAAGACTTCTATATAATACCATGCACGCTGTGTCAGTCTATTATCGCCACTTACTTTGGACCATTTGTCACCTCCGTTATTAGACACAAATAAGCCGCTTTTATCTTTCTGGGTATCACTTTCTATCAGGGCATAGACTTTGTCAGGATTGGATCTGGAGACAGCAATCGCCATTTTGCCTTTTTCCTTTGGGAGTCCCTTGTGTATTTTATTCCATGTCTTGCCAGCGTCCGTACTTTTGTAGAGGCCACTGCCTTCACCACCACTTATGACTTTCCATGGGACTCTTTGGTGCTCCCACATGGCAGCATATAATACATCTGGATTGGTCATATCCATGCTAAGTTCAGAGCAACCTGTGCTTTCATTGACAAAAAGCACTTTGTTCCATGAGGTGCCACCATCTATCGATTTGAAAATACCTCTCTCTTTATTAGGCCCGTACAAGGCCCCTTGTGCTGCCACATATACGATATCGGAATTAGTAGGGTGGATAATGACTCTGGAGATGTGTTGGGTCTCTGCCAAGCCTAGATGTTTCCAAGTCTTACCACCATTAGTGGACTTATATACACCATCACCATGAGAAGTCATGACGCCTCTTGGTGCATGTTCACCCATACCCACATAGACGATATTAGGATGTGTCTCTGAGACGGCGACGGCACCTACTGATCCTGTCTTGAAATATCCATCCGATATATTTTTCCAGTGCTGGCCTGCATCTTCAGTCTTCCATAATCCACCTCCTGTAGTGCCCATATAATAAGTTAGGGGATCGCCTACAACACCACTAGAGCCTACAGACCGCCCACCTCTGAATGGTCCTATATTTCTGTATTTGACAGATTGGTAGAAGCTGTCAGCTGTCATAGGTGTGGAAGAATGAGATGTATTCTGATTGTAGCCTGTGGTAAGCCATATAAAGAACAGACAGAAAGTGGTCATCGTTTTCATGCAACTAAATTTATTGGGTTAAGATAAGGAGGCCCCAATACATTTTTTGACAAAACCACCTTCAATACATTTGAGGCCAGAGATGCTGACTTCTCTTATTTGTATGATAAGCTTAATTGTGGGGATATAGCTGCTGTCTTTGAATGCCAGGATTGTAATACAGAAGATAAACTGTGTTCCAAGGATATTTTTCCCCAATCTTCTTTATTAAGCACTCAATGTCTATAATTAGTTGATTTTGAGGACTTTTAGCCCATATTATTTGAGTTTAAGTAGGAAGATTAAATATGTAAACTAGTTGTCATAATATAGTTAAGCTATTGTCTGCATGCCCTTCAGAAGGGCTCGAATTTGCTATAATTGCGCCCTGCAATGCTAATATTCCTTTCATGTCTGCAGTCTATGCAGATGTTGTACTTACACTCGTAGAGTCTTTAAGATTCTTTACTTCAAATACGTCTTACTAACTTAACTTTTATTAAAATATGATTGGTTTTAACTTTAAAAGCCTATGTCTCTGTCTGACATTGATACTAGGTTTCTCTACTCTTTCTAATGCTCAATGGCAAAACACTGAAAATTTTGAGCAGAGTTTAGGAATTTGGAACGACGGTGGTTCTGATGCTCTCAGACTAAAGCAAACTAACCTCGTCAACGGAGAATACTGCGTTAGGCTTAGAGACAATTCTAATGCAGCCTCAAGTATCTTTACAGATAACTTGGATCTTTCTGGTTACAATGTAGTTTTTGTTTCTTTCCATTATGTGCCTCTAAGTATGGAAGCTAACGAAGATTTCTTTTTAGAGTATTCTTCTAATGGAGGCGCTAATTTCGAAACAATCAAAACCTATATTGTTGGTAGAGATTTTAACAATGGTGACAGAAAAAATGACCAAGTTACCATCAACAGAAACTTCACTAACTCAAGTGTTTTTAGATTTAGATGCGATGCGAGTGGGAACTCTGATTTTGTGTACATAGATGATATTACAATATCTACTTCTAGTGGCGGCGGCGGAGGTGCTTGTTCAGTTACTGCAACGACTAGCAACTTGCAATGCTTTGGAAACGGCACTACTTCTATTGATGATGATACTTTTACAATTGATGTAACAGTAACAGGTAGTAATACTAGTGGGCGATGGACAGGCGGCATCAATGGTCAAAATAGGAATGGCAATATCGGCCAAGCTGTAACTTTTGGACCATTTAGAACAAATCATGGTAGTACTGTAAGTGGATGGTTTAGAGATGAGTCTGATAGCAATTGTCAAATGGATATCACGGTCACAGCTCCTAGAGGCTGTTCTGATGTTGCCCCTGACCCTACGCCAACAGCAGGTTGTAATGGTAGAATCACAGGATTTTCTATCAATCCACAGAATGCATC
>CAZPUF010000134.1:5910-8382 GCA_964589705.1 uncultured Saprospiraceae bacterium
GCCAGCAGGTTGTAATGGTAGAATCACAGGATTTTCTATCAATCCACAGAATGCATCTTTATTTGGTCTTGCTAGAGACGCAAGATTTTGTACAGACAGATTTACTTCTCGTGACATCAGAATCAGAGCTAATGTTTCTGGTACTCACCAAAGTATGAGATTCGTTATAGAGACACCAGATGGTACTTGGACTACGAATGAAAATGCGGAGACTTATGACTCTAGAGGATTCTGGGCTACAAGCGCTGGAACTTATAGAATCACAGCAACACTTTATAGCGAAGATGGACAGAGAGGTGAGATGTGTGATACAAGAACTGAAACTTTTGTTGTGGAAGCTTGTAATGTTGCGCCGACTTTTGATTGTACAAACTTAAATGCTAACATAGGTGATAGCTGTAACGATGGCAACAATGCCACTTCTGGTGATACAGTAAATTCTAATTGCCAATGTGTAGGTTCTTGTAATACTAAATCTATCAGAGTTAGAAATACAGGACCATGTGATATTTCATTATTCGACTGGAGAAGTAATCAAGATGTATTTATAACTAATATAAATGCAGGATCAGAACGAACAGTGAATGCGGTAGAGGGTCAAAGATTTAGAGCTATAGATACTGGAAGAGATTTCAATAATTTAGCTTTTGATCAAGAATTCACAGCAGGCGCTGCATGTAATCAGACGATTACAATAAACACTGATTACTGTAACCAACAGCCAGCAGGTTGTAATGGTAGAATCACAGGATTTTCTATCAATCCACAGAATGCAGCGCTTATAAATAATGTTAACGGTCAAGAATTCTGTGCTGATCAGTTTACAGCACGTGACATCAGAATCAGAGCTAATGTATCTGGAACTCACCAAAGTATGAGATTTACTATAACAACACCTGATGGATCTTGGACTACGAATGAGAATGCGGAGACTTATGACTCCAGAGGATTCTGGGCTACTACACCTGGGACTTATACAATAAGTGCAGTCTTATATAGCGAAGACGGTCAGAGAGGAGATCAATGTGATACTAGAACTGAGACATTTACAATAAGAGATTGTAATACTGGTGGTGGAGGAAATCCACAAAATGGTGCTTGTTCTATTGTCGTAGCTACAAGTAATATCCAATGCTCTGGAAACGGAACTTCGTCTATACATGATGATACTTTTACAGTAGATGTAGTTGTAACAGGCTCTAACACCAGCGCTAGATGGGTAGGTGGAATTGGTGGAGAGGACAGAACTGGTAGTTATGGACAAAGAGTAACTTTTGGTCCATTCCCAACTAATTCTGGTAGTACTATTAGCGGATGGTTTACTGACGAGAACGATAGTAACTGTTTACATGATATCACAGTTACGCCTCCAAGAGGATGTTCTGATAATATACCTACGGGAGGAAATGCTTGTAACTTCCAACTTGTTTCTTATGAAGGTTTTGAAAACGGCTTTGACACATGGAATGATGGTGGTTCTGACTGCTTCAGACTTGAAGAAGATGCAGCTGCTGCGGGAAGATACTGTGTAAGACTGAGAGACAACTCTGGAGCTGCTTCCAGTACTATAAGCGACCAGCTTAGGTTCAACGGTGTCCAAGAAGTGAAAGTTGAATTCATTTTCTTTGCTAACAGTATGGAGATAGGTGAAGATTTGATTTTAGAGTACACAACTGATGGAAGTAATTTCAAACAAGTTAGGAGCTGGGTTGCAGGTACTGACTTCCAGAATAATAGATTTGAAAATGTCAATGTAACTTTTGGTGGAAACTTTACTGATAACACCAAGTTGAGAATTAGATGTGATGCAAGTTCTAACTATGATATCGTGTATGTAGATGAAATTAGAGTTTCAGCTTGTGGTGGATCTTACTTGAATGGTAACAACACTCAGAGAAGCGCTAAGTCTTCAATAATATTACCTAAAGCAGAAAAAGTAGACGTAGCTGAAGAAATCACAGAAATCTCTGTATACCCTAATCCAGCAAGTCATACATTGAACATTAAAGGACTGAATGGTCAGTCTTATGATGTATTCAATATTACTGGACAAAGAGTAGTCGAGTCTTCTAATAAAGAAGTTCTTGATCTAATGACGCTTCAGAATGGTACTTACATATTAAGAACCCAAAACGGACAGATGATCAGATTCAATAAAATCTAAGTCACCTTAGATATTTTGAATTAAAATAAATGAAGCCTCTCTGCGAAAGTTGAGAGGCTTTTTTCTATTCCAAAAAGCTTCTATATAGACTGCATTTCATTTTTACTTTGATGTTATTTGTTATGGATAAGAAATTGTACGGATTATCTACAATATGTAAACAAATGACATAAGCACAGTAGTGTACTTCGATAATTGTAAGAAAATACTTCTCGATTCTACATTATGTGACATTTTTCGTCAGTCAGCACCACTATATTTGAAGGTATCAAATCATATAGACGATGAAAAAACTAATAATTACCCTA
>CAZPUF010000135.1:0-8376 GCA_964589705.1 uncultured Saprospiraceae bacterium
CATCCTTTGAAGTCAATGCCAATTATAGGATTCAACCATGGGGTAATTTTTCTATTGGATATCAGTGGAATGACTTATATTTTCCAGATCCTTTTGGTCAGTCCAGGATTACAGCTCTAGTATCTACTGTAGAAATAGGTTTTAGTAAAAATCTATTATGGACTACTTTGTTTCAGTATGTAGATCAATCAGACTTCGTAGGCCTGAATAGCCGCTTACAATGGCGATTTTCTCCTATGTCAGATATGTTTCTTGTTTATGTGGATAATTACGACATAGAAAACGGAATACCGTCCAATCGTCAGTTGCAATCAAATAATCGAGCACTGATTCTTAAAGTGAATTATTGGTATTAAGAATTATGGATAATTTTTCCAATTTTGATAGAGCTAGATTCTTTCTAGTATCAGCTTAATTGAATACAAAAAGATAACCGAGGAAACTGTAATGACATAGTGTTTCTTTTTGATGCCAATGAGTTCTGTTATTATATAACCAACAAGCAAAACAAACAATACGCATATTGCCTGTGCTATTTCTACCCCTATATTAAAAGCCAGGAGAGGTAATGTAATACTTTCTTCACCCAAGATGGTTTTGAAAAATCCTGAAAAACCCAGACCATGAATTAATCCAAAAAGAAGTGCAGCTAGATAGCGGGTCTTCTTGGAATTAGAAGAGACTATATTATATAAGGCGGTTGCTGCAATGGAAACAGCAATGAATATTTCTATCAGACGACTATTGGCTTGGATGATATCTATTCCTGCTAAGACAAGTGTTATACTGTGACCTAGTGTAAATGCTGTAGCAAGTACTAACACTGTTTTCCAAGACTTTCTGTCATAGAGTATGACCAGGACAATTAGAAAAAGGACATGATCTAGGCCATTAATATCTAGTATGTGTTCAATCCCTAATTTTAGATATTCTGCAAACATGAAAACATTGTTTGAATTAGTACCTCAAAATAATTAATTATAAATTAATTGGGTAAACCCAAGCAGCTAGTGTTTGATCATAACACTAATTGTCAGGTTTTAAGTCCCTCATATATGTGATGAAAAACAATACAAACAAAGCTAGGTGTGTGAGTACAGCGCCAAGTGGATAATTGAGTCCAGCATCTTTAAAGCCATAAGTCATCATGGCTATTGCGCCATGGAAGAACATCATCGCCAAAAAGACTTTTCTTATTAGATCGGAAGTTTGATAGTGTCGATATATTAGCATATTAATAATGCCTAATATCAATGCATTGATACCATACAATTTCATAAGGTAAGGCGTTGGATTTTGGTGCATTACATCTGGATATACATAGAAAATAAAGGCACCAATAATTTCCACAATTCCACTTATCAAAAAAGCTATTCTCATTCAATTATTAACTGTAACATAGAGTTGAAGGCTAGCTCTTCTTAAGAATTACCTTTTGTTGCGTGAACTGATATGCTGCTTCAAGCATTTCTGCAAGGTCATTCCAATTAGCAATAGGAACCAGCGTTTTTTTGTAAATTTTACTAGTATTGATTTTAAGTATCTGTCCATCTTGTATTACAGTACTTACAAACGAACCATAATCATTGTCAACATTAAATTGAAGAGCATCTAGCCCATGTGCTGTTAGTCCAGCTGGTAAGGTCACTGTAATGTCATTAGATATTGTTTTTTCGTAATTGATAAAAGCATCCCGCTCTCTCTCATTAATTTCCTCATCTGATAATTCGACTTGTGGTGAGATCAAGGCACCAATTTCAAATATGAGATTAGGCCCAGCTTTCTTTATGTATTCACTTGAGGTGAACTGCATTTTGGTTTCGAGATTATTATCTTTTTGGGAGGTGCCAAATGAGACAGTTTCGAAATCTTGAATTTCATCTACACGAAAATCTCCCTTTATCCACTCGTCGATATTTTTATCTCTGATCTCATAGTATTCATCTACTTCTTGGCCTAATTCACCCAGAGAAGTATTCATTTTTCTAGCTGCTTTTTTAGTAAACCCATTGACTTCATAGTCCAGTATTTTTTCTTTGTGGTCACTGGTGCAAAAATCTAGTATGTTCTCCTTGCCAAAAAAGGTATGATAAAGAAGAAAACTATTGTAATCGGTTTTGTAGAGTCCAGTCAATTTTAGTGTTCTGTCAAAGTCCATTGAATTATCCTCATTAACGGTGACAGTCATAATGGTTTCGTTGGTGTTTTTCTTGTGATTACTGTAAGGAATAGTAATAGATTTTTTGCTAGGGTTTCTTGATGACCTATCTGCATAGGGCATAAGGTAACCTGTTGCACCCATCACCTTGTTGTACTCATCACCTGGGGCTCTGTAATTGTCTACTGTCCAATAGTATTTGTCCACTGAGGGAACATACACGCCATATTCAATTTCAGAACTGGTAACTGCTGCATCAATACCACCAAGATATTCTGGAACAACCATAGCAATGTGAGATTTGATGCCTTCTTTATTGAGTATGTGACTATACATGGCACTGAACCACCCATCATTAAGAGAAGCATAATTATGGGAGAGATAATGAAGATCTCCCTCGTTAAAGCGCATTGCCTCCGTAATATCCATAGTGTTATTCACCGCATTAAAATATTTGAATGCATTATATATAATGTCAGGTTTTTCCTTGTCAGACTTTTTCTTTATCGCACTTTTATATATTTTTTTCATGATTGGCATCATCGCCCCAACATATTGCCCGTTAGTAGCCATGGCACCACGAAATTCTTCACTTATATCTAGTTTCTTTTGAGACTTGTCACTTCTGTCATAGTAAACAGAGGCTTTAGTAACTCCCATTAATTTTATGCCGGGGTTTGTCATAAATGGGTAAGCCCATCTTTCGTATTTCGCAGAAGCAAGATTAGATTCACTGAGTATGTATCTCTTGACGCCTTTGCTCTGATTACCTTTTTTATCTACTCCTTGTTCTCTTGATAATACAAATTCGCTATCAGTGTTGAAAGCTCTTCTTCTGAAAGTCCATTTGTCATCTACATCTACAATCACATCAAAACTAACCATTGGGTACTCAGAAGAAATAGTTGACATCAATTCAATTTCTCCAGAGGTATAATATTCTGCAAATACCTTATAGCTATCAATAATATCTCCTACTTCAAGATTGGGTATTGCTGTTTTGTAGTAAGCTTGTTTTTGAAATCCATTTCTATAGTAAGATGGTATCTCTGATTCTACTTTGATTGCATTTTCTAGATCGATCTCTATGACAGTGCCGTCTGGCTTTATGTGTTTGAGGCCAGCAATATCAGATTCCTGATAATAATATTCAGTAAATGTTTCTAACTCAGAGGCTTGTTGTATGAGTATCCTTCTTCTGACGATGCCTTTGCATACTTGGCCTGCTCTTCGGCTGAGAAAAGAAAGGTGGGTTTTTTCCTTTAGAATTACGGCAGATTCGTCCTTGTATTCTTCAGGAGCACTCATAGCTTGAAATTCATCCTCATATTCTGAAAATACATTTTCATAATATTCTTGAGAAGCCCTAAGGTTTTTGTAAAGTAATTGTGCATCAAGGTTATTGAATGCTAGGAGACAAATAATGGAGAGTATAAATTTCATTGGTTATTGTTTTTCTAAAATAATTTGATCGTCATAAAAGGCATCAAGTTTTTTAATTGCCTTATTCCAAGATTGAAAATCTGATTTTAAAATAATTGGATCTTTTATTTTTAGATGTTTTGAGTACTGTATATGATTGCCTTGTTGTTTGTATGAAAGATTAAAATCGAACTTTGAATGGTTGACAACAACGTCCTCTGGTGTATAGGTTAATTTATATCCCTCTGGTATGTCAAGCTTAGTCTCCGAATCCACATAATATGCATAGGATAGATCCAGTGGCTTCACCCTCTTATCAACGTTATATTTTTTTAAATGAAAATCATTTTCGAGGTTAATATAGAGTTCGTTGGCTAGATCAATGATTTTATTATCTACACTCATTTGAAAATCTACATTGATATCCTCATCCCTGGGGAACTCATTAAATTCTGAGCTTATTGAGGCCGCTATGTTTTTGTTGCTATTATTAATATAGGACTCTAAGGCGTCCACTCTGTTGTTTTCTTTGATGCTAGATAGAACATTGAGTAGCCAAACTTTTCTTTCTCCAGTAAACTGTAGACTGCCATTGCCAACAAGTTGGTTATCTTTTATATTTAGATCAAGTCTTAATTGTTCGCGGCTGTCTTCTAGCTTTGCTTTTGGAATTTCTTTGATGTAGTATTTGTCTCCGTCTTGGATCATAACTTCTTTGCCCTGAATGCGATAGGCAATGCTATGGAGGTCTGAGAATTTTTCGGTAGGATCAAGATAGACTTCTTTCCCATCCATGAGCACTGTACATATCATATGATTATCTACAACAAGGGATGGAATAGAATAATCATATGGTAGGTCACTTGTCCCTAGCCATGTTAGACGTGCATCGCTGCCTGCAATAGTTAACATCTCTTTAGTGAGATTAGCCATGCCTTTGCAGTCAGTGTATTTATTCTTAAGCACATCTTGACATGCCTCTGGCCTAAATCCCATCATGCCTGCTTCAAATGCTAGATACCTGATATTATCTTGGATCCAATAGAAGATGTTTTTTACCTTTTCTTCTTCTGTGGTAGCATTAGCGGTTAGATCTGCAACTATGGATTCGAGAACTTTTGGATCATTGCCAATGTCGCTTGTCACTTTGTAATACCAACTATACAGATCATCTGCACTTTCCATTAATTGGACGACCTTACTGCCATCTTTTATAGATTGAGGAATCACTAGAAGGTGAGGACTGACTCTTGCCGAAGAGGGTTGGTTGCGGTATTTGACACGTTGCTCTACATCATCGAGTAAATAACTATATATGGTTATTTTCTTTTTGGTCTCTTGTTCTTTGATAAGATTCAGCCCTTCCATATTCCATTCAAGCTTATTTAAATCAAGCCAATCAGGCACATGTATACGTAAAGTCGCATAATCTATGGGGTAAATGTCATCTAGATACAACTTGTCAGTGAATTTGAAATCTTTAAATACTTTTTCATATTCAATGATAGTGGATTCTCCATCTGTGTCAAAGACATGTGAGATGTCACATATTTTTACATCAGAATGGAATATACCATTCACTTCATAATCAGATTTTGGTGCATTGTATTTTTTTCCATCTTTTTTGATGCCTTCCACATAGCTGAACTCGTCAAAGAACACGTATCGATTTACTTCAGTTCTCAAGGAGGTATAAGAAGTTATTTTTTCTTTCACCTCTAATTTGACTGTTAAATGGTTGTCTTTGGATTTGGAGAATTTTAAATCCTGTACTCTATAGTTGATGATTATTTTACTTTCATCGTTAATAGAGGAAGCACAAAGGTTTGAAGTTAGAGCAAGGACAAGTAGTAGTAGAATAGAAGATTGATGCATTATGAATTGTTCTTGTTTGCACTAAGTTAAGATTTAGAAAATAAACTTGTGAGAAATAAAATTTAAACTGAATAGTAATGCATTTGAAGCTAAGGCGGATAGGGTAGAATATAAAAAAGTGACCATGTTTTCAATCCATCTTCAAAAAAGGAATAAACCAACTACTACTAATGTTTGAATATGGAGGATCAGAAAACATGATCACTAAAACCAACTATGTTAGCTATACTTGGATATAGCTCAAATCTAACTAACGAAACTATATGAAAAAACTACTTTCGAATTTGGAGAGCACTAGTCCTGGTTACTTTGGACCCAAAAGGCATCTTCTTTTTTTTGCGTGACTTCATTATTCGTAACAGTCTGTGTTTTTTTGTCAGTTTCAGGCTGATTACTAATTGATGCCTGATTTTTACTTTCAGGCATTCTAAGCTTTGCATTTGAGAAAATATCCTTGCGCTCTTGTGTGAACCCATTCATGTGGGCAGACACGTCGTTTGTTTTTAACTTTTTTATGATTTCACCTTCTAAAGTAACTTCAGTCGGTTGCCCATTGATAAGGACGATATTCTGAGCGAATATGTCTTGGGAAGCAGATAAAATAAAGGCTGTAAAAGCCAATGCGATTAACTTTTTCATGTTATATAATTTGCAGTTTAAAAAAAACATTAGGCCATTAATAGGGGAAGCCTAGTGCTTATATAAATAACGTACTTAAGTACAAATATGTGGCAATGTAAAATAAAAAACTTAGTATAAATCTCCTAAATCACAGAATATCAGTCATTTGTACGGCAAAATCAGTTAAAACCCTTAGGTCTTACGACTTGGATCTATACTTTTTCTTTATCAAGTCAGGGAAGGTTTTGACTACCTTAATTACTTTAGGTCTTGAAACCTGTCGCACATAACCCTGGTTTGGGTTTAGTTCGTAAAAATTCTGATGATAGGCTTCGGCCACCCAAAATTCTTCGTATTCAGCAACCTCAGTTACAATTTTGTCTTTAAATGTACCACTGGCATTTAGCGCTTTGATTTTGAGATCAACAATCTCTTGCTCAGATTCAGTTTGAAAATATATCGCAGATCTGTATTCTTCTCCAACGTCTGGGCCTTGTCTGTTAAGTGTAGTTGGGTCGTGCGCAACGAATAATACATCTAACAATGTCTCATATGAAACAACACTCTTATCATAGTATATGTATATGGCCTCAGTGTGCCCCGTACTTCCAGCTCCAACTCCTTTATAAGTAGGGTAGGCCTTATGACCCCCAGAATATCCACTCAGAACATCCACCACACCTTCTATTCTTTCAAATGCCGCCTCAGTACACCAAAAGCATCCTCCAGCGAAAATAGCAGTTGCATATTCTCCTAAGTCATTCTCTTGTGTATATTCTACTATTGGATAGGTGTCTTTTTTGTCAGATTGTACTTCTTTCAAAGTAGTTGTAGTCTCTGTCTTATTTTCTATTGATGTATTGTTGAGACCCTTATTTGTTTGGCAACTCTGTCCAAACAGTAATGACAATGCTAAAAGTTGGCTAATTAGTATCTGCATGTTTATTGTTTTTATATCACTTAGGTAACTGTAGATATGTTTTTTTGTTTAGGTTGGTTGCTCCTGTATACTCTCATATGCGGATATTAAGACTGATTTAACCAATATTTAAGTCTAAGTAAGTTGGTGTCAAGTCTGCCTGTTTCTTTTCTTTGCGATGGATTTTTGATAATCAAGCAATTAGCTGAGAATTGAGAACGTCCTTTATTTTTAACTAATCCAAAAACGTAACCTTAAGTTATGATTAGAATTTTGACAATTGCGATCATGCTGATGCTAAGCTCCACTGTTTTTTCCCAAGAAGGTGAGAAAGTAGTTCGAGTAAAGATTAGTACAGTATTCGGAGATATGATTGCAGAACTCTACAATGACACCCCAAATCACAGAGACAATTTTATTAAGTATGCTCAGAATGGATGGTATGATGGCACACTATTCCATAGAGTTATTCCAGGATTTATGGCTCAAGGTGGTGACCCTAATTCTGTAGGAGCAGCAGTGGATCAGCATCTAGGTGCAGATAGATGTCCAAAATTGGATAATGAGATTTCTAGTAACCGCTTCCATAAGAAAGGTGCACTGGCTGCAGCAAGGCTATCAGATAGTATCAATCCTACTAAACAATCAAGTGGTTGCCAATTCTTTATTGTGCAGGGATATCGCCATTCTGCTCAACAATTGACCTCTATGGAAACTGAGCAATTTAAATTTATGGATGTTGCCAGAGCCTATTATCAGGTCAAAGGAGGGGCTGCCCACTTAGATATGAATTATACGGTATTTGGTGAGATAGTAGAAGGTCTGGAAATTATAGATTTGATATGTGCAATGCCAACAGGCAAGTATGTCCCAGATAGACCTAATACTGATATTGTGATGAATGTGGAAGTGCTAGACTAAAAAAAATAGTGGTTGGGCAGAATCCCAACCACTATTTTTTGAATCATAATCTATTGACAATTGATGGTTAAATTATGGTTTATAGTTTCACTATTTTCTCTACAAAGTATTCTCCATCATCAGCCAACATAAGAATCAAGTATGATTGGCCATAATCCAGACTTGATATATCTATTCTTGCTTGAGTCTTTGCGCCTAATGAGTGAGTTGCCATAAGCGTCCCCTGATTAGTCAATATATCTACTTTTGACATAGTTCTTCCAGAATAGTCTTTGAAGGATAGGATCAAATAATCAACAGCCGGATTAGGGAACACATTGAATGAACCATTATTTAAAATTGATGAGTTTCCATTGCTACTCAATACATTTCCAGTTACTGGCAAGGCGGATTTCAATTCGTTTACATCATTTTCTGCTAGCGTCTGACCACAGATTTCAATATGGACATCATCTATGTA
>CAZPUF010000136.1:0-8286 GCA_964589705.1 uncultured Saprospiraceae bacterium
GTGAACTAGATAGTTTCTTACTATTGCCATCAGGTATTCCTAAGCCGTTTGCTCAAGCACCTAATGGAGATATTGGTGTACCATTCTTATGTACAGGACCAGGTACTGGTTCAGGATCAGGAATAGGAACGAACTTTATCTGTCCTTCGACAGGGTCAGGAACTGGGGTGCCTATAATTCCTGATGGAGGACTAAGTGTATTGACACCTGATGGTCCTGTCTTATTAGAAGGTAACACAACTGGAAATTGTAGTGCAGTATTATTATTTACTGATGTAGAGTTGCCTCAGAATGGATGTGATAGAAAAGTCTTGAGAACATTCGAAGTGAGAGAGTGGTTCTGTGGCACAGAAATTCCAGCAACGGCTACACAACTGATAGAGATACGTGACGACTTGGCACCTGAGGTGACTTGTCCTGAGCCATTTGTTGTAACAACCAATGACGATTGCGCTGGCAGTGTCCAGTTATTACCTGCAACAGTAATAGATGCTTGTAATAATGGAGATAATGTTAGAATAGAGCATCCTCTTGGCATAGTAGAAGGCAATGGTGGATTGGCTACACTCGATATAGGAGTCAACCAATTGAGATATGTAGCAAGTGATAACTGTGACAACTTCGCTACTTGTACAACTACAGTTACTGTAAGAGATAATACGGAGCCTGTGGCTATTTGCGAAAGAGCAACAGTAGTAAGTATCAGTCTTGATGGAAATACAATTGTCCGAAGTGATGTATTCGATGATGGTAGTTGGGATGAGTGTGGAGAAGTGACGACTTGTGCAATGAAAATGAGTGATGTGATCTTCTTCAGATCTCTAAGCATAGATACGGTATATCAAGGCGTTAGTTATGTACTACGAAGTAGAGTGACAACAGGCTGTGACCCAGACCTACCTGATGGCTTGGTCTTAGATGGTGCAGAATTCTTGAGTGAGGATGACTTATGTGTACCTTATATAAGATTCTGCTGCACAGATGTTGGCTCTGAACAATTGGTCGTCTTTAGAGCACTAGATAAAGGAGGTAACTTCAGTGACTGTATGGTCAGTGTCGAGGTTCAAGACAAAGCGATTCCTAGCTTAACTTGTCCTGATGACGTAGAAGTGGACTGTAGATTGCCAATTGCCATGGATCAATTGAACTTACTTTTCGGTTCACCAGAGATAGTAGATAACTGTGCTGCATTACAACCATTAAATGAGATAGTAGATGCAAATCAGAATCAGTGTGGAATAGGTACGATAGAAAGAACCTTCAATATCACAGATAATTTTGGTAATGTGGTAAGAAGTTGTAAGCAGTTAGTTACAATTACTAATCAGATACCATTTACGGAAAGTGATATAGAATTCCCACTCGACTTTACAGCAGACTGTGGTACAGCAGCTCAGTTAGTACCAGAGGTATTGGATGAGCCATTTGCTTTCCCAAGATTCTTGAGAGGCAATGATGCTTGTAGCATGTTAGGATTCGATTACCAAGATGACTTCTTTGCAGAAGACCCTCAGTCAGGAGATTGTGGTGTGATTAGGAGAGCATGGACAGTCATTGACTGGTGTACTGAAATCAATGGGCAGTTTGCAACATTCCCGCTTAATGGTCCACATATTCAGACGATTAAGATAGAGAATGATATTGCGCCGGTTATTGAGCCACAGACGGATGTTGTATTTGATTCAGCAAGTATAGATTGTGATAGTGGGTCTATTGCACTCAGTAGAACGGCTACTGATGATTGTACGACTAATGAGAATTTGAGATGGTCATTTGATATAGTAGATGTTAATGGTTCGCCGGTATTATTTGATACAGCTGGTAATCCATTGCAGAGAAACCAGCCTAGGTTCTCTGGCACATTTGCGACAGGTGTCTATAACGTAACATGGACTGTATGTGATGGTTGTGGAAATTGTTCGACTGTTACTCAGACATTTGAAGTAGTCAATACTAAGCCACCAGTTCCAATTTGTCATAATGCACTAAGTATTACATTGGATCACGCTGGATTTGCAGAATTATGGGCTGAAGATATAGATGCAGGTAGTTACCATCTCTGTGGAAATCCAATAACAGTGGGTTTTGATGCGCAAACATTGCAACAGGGTATAACTTTCGACTGCACGGATTTAGGTGCGCAAAGTATCAGTCTCTATGTAAGAGATGCAAATACTGGCGTTTCTGATTTCTGTATTGGAATAGTAGAGGTACAAGATCCTCAGGGTGCATGCGCTGGTACTATGGTTGCCATTCAAGGTGAAGTATTCACGTCTCAACTTGAATCTATAGAAAATGTAGTAGTTGACTTAAGTGAGACGACAAACTTTGAAATGACTGATGAAGAAGGTGAATATGCCTTCCTTAATATGCCGACGGGAGGAGATTATGAAGTCATCCCTTCTAAAGACGGTGATGATGATAATGGTATTAATACAATAGACTTAATACGTATACAGCGTCATATATTAGGCCTTGATAAATTTACAGATCCGTATCAGTTAATTGCGGCAGATATCAATGGAAATCAGAGAGTAGATGGAGCAGACCTAGTTGAATTGCGTAAGCTGATATTGGGAGTCTATACAGAGTTTCCTGATAATCCGAGTTGGAGATTTATTAATTCAGCGTACGAATTCCAGGATTCACTTAATCCATGGTTACAAGAATTCGAGGAAACATATGAGATTCTAGATCTCGATCGTAATATGGATATAGATTTCATTGGAGTGAAAATTGGTGATGTGGATAACACAGCTGTGACCAGCTCATTCCAGAATACAGTGAATCTAAAGAATTCAAGATGGCCACTGACAATCGAGGTGCCAAGTATGCAGGGAGGTGCGGATGCAGTAGTCCACATACCAGTGTACGGTAGAAACTATGAGCAGATACAAGGATGGCAAATGACACTTGCATTCAATGCAACGGATGTAGAGATATTGTCTGTAGAGAGCGGTGCGCTGGATATTAATAATAGCAATTACAATATTGCCAGCCAATCTGAAGGTTGGATGACAATGAGTTATGGATCTGATCAGCTAAGAGATGTAACCAAAGATGAACCACTCTTTGAGATTGTGGTGAGAGCTGAAAACGATATCAATGTAGCTGACTTATTTGAGGTCAAGTCGTCTGTGACTGATGCAGAAGCATACAGAGGAGACTTTGAGGTAGTTAATATCGGCTTAGAGACAAGAGCTGTTACTGAATCAAGAATCGTATCTGTAAATCCAAATCCATGGCTAAGCAGAACGAAGATAGAATTCCATATGCCGGACGCTGGCTCTGGAAGATGGGAGTTCTATGATGTCAATGGTAGCTTGATTTATAGAAAAGAAGATATCTATAGTGGTGGACAAAATGTAATGTCTCTGACCAAAGAAGAATTGGGTGCAGATGGTATTATATACATTAAGTTGACCACTGACTATGGTGTATCTCAGTACAAGATGATTGTCGTTAGGTAATTGTAACAGCTGTTACGATTAACTGATTATCATCTGAGTAGGGTAGCGGAAAAGTGAAGAGATGAGTTGAAGCCCTAATTAATTTGGTTTTCGTTAGCACTAAATATTTGGAGTCCTTTCCTTCTCGGGAAAGGGCTCCATTCTTTTATAAGCTGATTGAAATCATAGGAAGAGTTCGGTAGATTAGATTTCTGGACAGTTTAAATTTTAACCCTGCCTTTTTTAACTACTAGTTGACTTGTAGATTACCTCAGAACAATTCTCTGCAGTAAAAGTCTCTTTAGCCACTCTTAAAATATCCTCAGTTGTCACAGACTCTATTTCTTCCACTTGCTTATTGATTAATGATACGTCTCCTAGCATTTCGTAGTAAGCCAAATTGATGGCTTTGTTATTGATGCTAACTTCTGAGAATTCTACACCACTGATCATGCTGTTTTTTACCTTTTGTAACTCTGATTGCTCTGGTGCTTCTTTGATAGTACGATTTAGCTCATCCCATATAGCTGACTTCGCATCATCGATACTGACGCCATCTAGTAGTTTGGCTTCTATGATAAATAAACCTGGGTCAATTGTCCCGGAGATATAGGCATTGGCCGAGGAGAATAGTGAAGAGCCTTTGACCAAGTTTTGATAGAACCTGGATGACCGGCCACCACTCATTATATCTGAAAGCAAGTCATATGCTATAAAGTCGGGATGCATTCTCTTTGGCATATGGAATCCCATATATATGGCATTAGAAGGGACGGTTTGCTCTAATATTTTCTGTCTGGCTGTTTTTTGCGTTGGTTCTATTGGAATGTCTCTAAACCTGATTGGTCCACCTTTGATTGGTCCAAACCACTGATCAATAACTGTCTTGGTATGTGGAATATCTAACTTGCCAGCAATGACAAGAATTGCGTTGCTGGGTTTATAGTAATTATTAAAAAATTCTTTGACCTCGCTCAATTGTGCTTCCGATATATGTTCTGGAACTAATCCGATGGTCGGCCATCTGTAGGAGTGTGTGGTGTAGGCGAGGTTCGACATTTCATGCCACATGTCTCCATATGGTTTATTGATACAGGTTTCCTTAAACTCTTCTACAACCACTTTCTTTTGGACATCGAGACTTTGTTGCGAGAAGTCCAACTGCATCATCCTGTCTGATTCCAACCATAAGGCTGTCTCAAGATTCTCTGCTGGTACTATATTGTAGAAGTTGGTTATATCAGCATTGGTAAAGGCATTGTTGTCTCCACCCGCTTGCTGGATTGGTGTATCGAAATCCGGAATATTTTGTGAACCACCAAACATAAGATGCTCAAAAAGGTGTGCAAAACCAGTTCTGGCAGGATCTTCGTTTTTTGCGCCTACTTTGTATAGTACATTGATCGTGGCGAGTGGTGTACTATCATCTTTATGAAGTATGACTGTCAACCCATTGTCCAAAGTGTATTTCGTGTAATCTATCATTACTCAGTTTTGCATCATCAAGCCTCCTTTTTCCAAGGCCCCTTTATTGTCGTTGCGAAAATATTTTTTTTCAATGATTTGTGAAAAGATTCAGCGCTAATCATAGTAGCTCCTAAACTCTTGAGATGTGCTGTTTCTTGCTGGCAATCTATCATAGTACAACCTCTCTTTTCTAACCATCTGACAAGATTGATAAAGCCATATTTAGAACCATTACTGATATCAGTAAACATCGATTCACCAAAAAAGATGTCTCCAATGCATAATCCGTAAAGTCCTGCCACCAAACTGTCCTGATGCCAAACCTCCACTGAGTGGGCATAGCCAAGATGGTGTAACGCTATAAATGCCTCCTCTAATTCTGAAAATATCCAAGTACCAGATTGACCATTACGATTTTTTAACTTACATCGACTAATAACTTCTGTAAAGTTAGTATCGATGGTCCATTTCCAGTCCTTACCATTCAAGGCAGATCGCATGCTTTTGGACACTTTGAGCTGGTCAGGGTATAGTACGCAGCGTGGATGTGTACTCCACCATAGCAAAGGCTGATCTTCACTTGTCCATGGGAATATACCCCATTGATAAGCCATAAGCAAGGTATCTGGTGTTAGATTACCTCCAACAGCCAAAAGACCATCTTCATCAGCAAGGCATGGATGTGGAAAAAATTCTACCCCGGTAGGTAGATAATATGGCATGGTAAAATATTATAACTATCCTTCGACCATGTGGTCTATAACAGCAGATAGTCCTCTTTCTACAAGTGAATCTTTCATAGGCTTCAATATGTCAAAGTTTCCAGTCTTGACGATCGCTTTACCCTTATAATGCACTAAAAGAGATAATTGCTCTGATTGTTCGAATGTATGTTGGCATACTTCCATAAAACATTGGATGACCCAATCGAAAGTATTGAAATCGTCATTATATACAACTAGCTGTGAATGTACTAAATCGGTTGTCGTCTCCTCTACTTGCATTACTTCTTCTATCTCAGAGGCAAGTATAGTGTTTGTGGAACCATTTTTCTTAGTCATATGAATTCTAGTATTAAGGGTGTTAGTTCAATTTAGCTAATGCTTTTCTAACGGCTTCAAAATTGGGTAAATTCCCCGCATTTTCCAATACCTCAGCATATTTAATTACGCCATTCTTATCTATAACAAAGGCCGCACGCTTAGAGACGCCTTTCATGCCTGCAACGAAATCCTCGTATATGGCATCATAAGCTCTGCTTACTTCTTTGTTGAAGTCTGATAATAAGGTGAAATTGAGGTTGTTATCCTCTTTAAATTTTGCTAATGTGAATGGAGAGTCCACTGATATGGCAATGACGCGTGCATTAAGGTCATTATAATCGGACAACTCATCTCTCATAGTACATAGTTCGGTAGTACAGACACTTGTGTAAGCAAGTGGAAAGAAAAGAAGTACAGTATTCTGGTCAGAACTAGATGATATATCCACGTCATTGAGACCAGAATCTTTAAGCATAAAACTTGGCGCTTTGTCGCCTACTTTTAAGACCATATCAGGGTGTTAGTCTTTCAAATGTAGTATAAATGTTTTTAGAAGAATGCTATCCTAACATAATTATGACCTGTTAAATGTCAATAATGCCATTCATTTGCTAATCTATAGGATTCTTAGTCTACTATCTTACTTTTAACTGCGCATTACTAGTACATGAAATCTTCACAAAAAATAGCATATCTACAGTTACATATAGCTGTAGTCCTGTATGGATTGACGGCTATACTGGGAGACTTAATCAGTCTATCAGCTGTAAATCTGGTATGGTGGAGAGTACTCATCACGAGTCTCAGTTTGCTCTTCTTTGTAGGTTGGGGCAGACGTATTCTGACGATGGACAGGAAAGTTGTTATAGGCTATATCGGTATTGGGTTCCTGGTCGCTCTCCATTGGATAACCTTCTATGGCGCTATCAAGTTTGCTAATGCTTCTATCACATTGGCTGCCATGGCGACCACTTCTCTATTCACTGCATTCATAGAGCCGGTTATTATGAAGCGACCATTTTATCGATTAGAGCTCATATTAGGATTGCTTATTATTCCCCCAATGATGATGATAGCTAGTGATCTGGATATCACAATGATGCAAGGTCTGGGGATCGGACTGATATCAGCATTTCTGGCCTCCTTGTTTGCCACACTCAATAAGAAGATGGTAGGTGAAGCGGATGCTTATCAGATCAGCTTTTTGGAAATGAGCAGTGCTTTTTTCTTTATATCTATACTATTACTTGTAGTGCCTACCGGGAATATGATGCCGACGAGTCAAGACTGGATCTATCTATTAGTCCTCTCGCTAGGGTGTACCACACTGGCTTATGTCATTAGCCTGAAAGCACTCAGATATGTTAGTGCATTCGATGCCAATTTGGTTATAAATCTAGAACCTGTCTACGGCATCTTACTCGCAGTTGTCATACTTAATGAGCATACACAGATGAGACCTAGTTTTTACTTGGGCATTGTACTGGTCATGCTGATTGTCTTTGCGCATCCATATCTCAAAAAGAAATTTCTTCCACAACATTCTGACACTTAATCCATGACGAAGTCTTCTATTCCAGTAATTACAGATCCCCAAATACATGACTACTGTCTTGCTCATTCCTCACAGCCACCCGCAGGCTTAAGAAAGATTACTGAAGCGACAAAGGTTACCGGTAAGACCATCATGCTCTCAGGAGAATATCTGGGTCAGTATCTCAGGATGATGTCTATGATACTCAAGCCCAAGTATGTCCTAGAATTCGGGACCTTCACAGGTTATGGTGCCCTCTGTCTCATGGAGGGCCTGCAAGAAGGCGGGCAGATATATACCTTAGAAAAAGACCCCACCCACGCCAAGATGGCCGCCCAACACTTTCACGACTTTGGCGCTACGGATCAGATAACCCTGCTGACGGGTGATGCCATGGAAGCCATAGCAGAGATTAATCATCCGTGGGACTTGGTATTTATAGATGCTGCTAAGCGCCAGTATATCAAATATTATGAGTACGTCTTACCGCTCATGCCCTCAGGCGGGGTGATACTGGCTGACAATGTCCTGTGGAAAGGTATAGTCGCCACGGATAATCTAGACAAACTAGGGGAGGGCTTGCATGCCTTCAATCAGCATGTTTTTCAGGATGATCGCGTAGAGAATATGATACTCCCCATAGACGATGGCGTTCATTTTATCGTGAAGAAGTAAGTAAGGTCTGCTGCATTTTGTCATGTCGACCGACTGCAAGGAGTGGAGAAATCTATTAACTCCACAACTACTACATCCACAATACGAGCACGGAGAAATCTCCACAAGGTCGATTTGG
>CAZPUF010000137.1:0-8216 GCA_964589705.1 uncultured Saprospiraceae bacterium
AAGTATCCTTTCTTCGAATTTGCTGGAAGATATGCCAATGCCACGGGTGAGAGTCTCATAGATGGATACAATAGATTGGGCAAAGTGCCCTTATGGATATATCTCATAGTCACAGTTGGCTCTATGTTCTTTGTGATGGGTGCCGTAGGATTTGTAACAGTAGGATTCTTGGATAATCTCCTTGGGCTTTCTAGTATCTTTCCTGATTTTGAATTATTCCCTACGGTGTTACTCTTTGTTGTGTGTACGGGTATTTTACTTTTAGGTAAGTATGCCGTTCTGGATAATCTGATTAAAGTCATCGGTGTTGTTTTGCTCATCTCTACCCTACTCGCCTTTGTGCTGACACTTATGAATGGGCCAGTAACAAAGCTTCCTGACTTCACACCTGCAAACCCCTATTCTGAGACAGGCTTACTGTTTATCATAGCGCTCATGGGCTGGATGCCAACCGCAGTGGATATGGCCACATGGAATAGCCTCTGGACCTTGGAGAAAATAAAAACGACTGGTTATCATCCTACGCTAAAAGAGACAACCTCAGAATTTAATTTTGGATATCTTGTTGCAGCAGGTTTGTCTATTTGTTTTCTGACGCTTGGTGCTTATCTTATTCATGGGACTGGAATTACGATGCCGAATGGCAGTGCGGATTTTGCAAGTAAGGTGGTTACCTTATATACTGATACGATAGGTGACTGGAGCTTTCTTATTATTTCCGCTTCTGCCTTCTCTATTATGTTTGGCACGAGCATAGCAGTGTTTGATGGGTATGCCAGGGCACTAGAAAGAACTATAGAGTTAGCCTTTTTAAGTGAGGAAGATTCTAAGACGGCCTTAGACAATTCTAAAGCTTACAACACATCTCTCATTGTATTAGCCATAGGGTCATTCTTATTAATCGCTCTCTTCCTTCAGCACTTCAAATTACTCATAGATATAGCCACGACTATATCATTTTTAATAGCACCTATCGTCGCTGTAGCTAATCTCAAATTGGTATCCGAAAAATATGTAGGCAAAGAAGCTGTGCCGCCAAAGTGGATGATCGTGCTCAGCTATGCAGGGATTGTATTCTTGGCAGGGTTTGCCTTGTTCTTTTTGTATGTGAGGTTGTTCTAATACAATGCCGATGATAAAAAAATCAGGCCACAATAATTTAATTGCAGCCTGATTCTAATTTTATATTTGTTTCAATAATTATTTATTGAGAACAATTTTCTCAAAAATTCTCTTGTTGTTGGCATGGTCTACTATCGTGAGAACATAAATCCCATTATCAAGATTTGATAGATTCAATTCTCTTTTAACCTTTGCATTCATCATCAATTTTCCTTCTATGCTATGTATCAGCATCTGTAGCCCTTGACTTTGTTCTGTATCGATAATCACTAAGCCAGAAGTTGGATTAGGGTATATATTAATAACTCTGTCTGCCAACTCATGGGTAGCAGAAAGATCAGACCCATCACAATCCTCGTCAATATCATTCCCTGGTATTTCGACAGCTAGTGGATTTACATCCGGATTGTTATCATCACAATCATCTGAAACCGAAAATCCATCCCCATCATTATCCACTGCGGAGGCGTCGATTGCGCAAACATCAAAATTTCCAAATGAATTGTTCCCAAATTCAAGAATTTCAAAGAAAATTATTTCTCCTGGTTCTCTACCAGTTATTTCAATTTCTGGTTGACTACCATTGGTATCGTCATTACAATCCAAAATTTCAAAACCATTGTCACAATCCCCAGCATATACTTGCATGACCATATCAAATAACACATTCTGGTCAGAAGATTCTACCTGTAAGACTACATTTCCACTTGGTGGTATTCTTGTCCAAAACCAATTGTCTATACCATTACCTTCTAATCCACATATAAAATCAAAAGCTTCATTTGAATTACTAAATCCTTCATTGGTAAATGTTCTTCCTTCACAGGTCTGTAAAGGAGAGATTTGAATGGCAGTATTACAAACATCACCTGCAGACCTTTCTCTTTCAGTCAAACATACATTGAATTCTCCACTCTCATTATGAGTAGGTCCTGCAACCCTGAAGAATACAGTTTCACCTGGAATGCCTGCTAGGTTCACTGTAGGGTGAGCATCATTTGTAACAGGATTATCACAAAAGAAAGCATCAAGGTCATCACATGATCCAAAGTATGTCTGAACTACAGTACCATTAATTCCACCTGTTACACCAGATATCTCTAATTGAAGAGCGCCGGATGGAGGAATTACAGCCTGAAACCATATATCTATCAGCGCTTCGTCTACAAAACAACTAAAGTCAGGCATAATAGCTGACCTTTCATATCCTTCCGTACTAAAGGTCTGAGGATTACAAGTTTGTCTCGCTTCTAAAATTATCGCTGATCCACATATATCACCATCAGCGTAATTAGGCTCATAAGCACATATTCCAAAATCACTTGGAGCTCCTACTTGCTCAGAGACTTGAACAAAGAGAGTTTCTCCATGATTGCTATCTATCAATGCAATATAACTCAGACTACCTTCACCACTAAAATCATCACACCTAACTGGCTCCAAATTATTACAAGAGCCTCTAAACAGCTGCATTTCTGTAGAGAATACTTCATCGAGTGTACCAGAAAGAAGTGTTTCAATTATTAGATTACCACTTGCTGGCACTTCCACTTGCAGCCAATAATCTACTTGCCCTGTTTCAACACAACTATTATCATTGAACCCAAAATAACCATCCGTATTCAGAATTACCTCTGGGTTGCATTGGTCACTTACTGGTAACATTTGTGCCATTTCGCATATATCACCTTCTTCGAACACCGGGTCATATATACAGACCAAAAATTCACCAAAGGTATTATTGCCAGGATCATATACTCTAAAGAATATTTCGGTTCCTGGCATTAAATTTTCCAATTCGAAATGTGGGTGAGAGAAAAATCCTGCTCCTTCTCCACATGATAGAAAATTTAAATCACCACAAGTTCCAACATAAGCTTCAGCAATCGTACTAAATAAGCCACCAATAGCAGATTGTACAACAAAAACAATATTCCCTGAAGCAGGCACTACTGCTCTAAACCAAATATCAGAAGGTGCATTTGTCGTATCATCACATTGACCAGATAGTGGTACTCCTGAATCGGTTACAAACTCATTTGAAAAGGATTGCTCTTGACAGTTTTCAGTTACATCAAGTGTAATCGCATCTGCGCAAATATTTCCTGCACCAATAGTTGGTTCAAAGACACAAATTGCGAAATCTCCAGGATCACCACCAAATTCCGACACCCGCAGAAATAATTCTTCACCAGGTGTTCTGTTTACGACAATTCGACTAAAGAGTCCGATAGCATCATCATTACATTCTATAGGTAAGAGCGAAGAACAGTTACCCGAATAAAGTTGCATGATAGAATCGAAAAATGGATTAGGTGAATTAACTGCCTCTGAAGTTTCTATTATAATATTTCCTGAAGCGGGTACAACTATTCTAAACCATAAATCAATATCAATAGTACTAATACAACCTTCGCTAACTCCACTTGCTGATCCTACAAAATTCTGAAATTCGATAGGATTGCAGCTATCTTGAACATCCAAGTCGATAGCGCTAGAGCAAAGTTGTCCATCACTACCTGCTATTATCTCTACGGCACAGATTCCAAATTCACCAACCGCATTACTGCCAAAATCGAAGGCTCTCAGATATACCAGACTTCCTGCGGGTTGATTACTAATCTGCAAAAAAGAATGATTACCAACTCCGTCATCATCATCACATTCTATTAACTCCAAATTTCCACAGCTACCTGAATATGCTTGCAGAACCATATCAAATAGGCCACCTGTAATAAACTGAGTCTCTGCGGTAAACACACCTGAATCAGGTACTTCAACAACAAACCAAACATCTTGTGGATCGGAAGCGCTTCCACATGTTGGAGATGGTAATTCTCCAGACGAAGTAGATGAGGTGTTATCAAAGGTGCTTATAAGGCATTGATTATTCAAATCTAGAGCAACAGCTGTATTACAATTATCTTGTGCGGAGATTTGACATACAAATGAGAATAGAAATAATAAGCTAGTGTAATGGTTCAATTTCATCATATAATGGTTTAATTTTTCTACGGCATCTGTTAAGCAAATATGCCTGCCATAGGAGAATCAGGTATTCTTAAATTCTTCTACTATTACAGAATGAAAATAAAAATTATTTTACAGATTTCTTCCAAAAAAACTAAAAATCGTCTGCCCATAATTACGCTTATCTATTAAGGCAGGATGGTCCGACAAGTTGACATTTGGATTATGTTCCAGCACAAGGAAGCCAGATGCTGTCAACATATTTTGTTGCAAAATGAGATCGGGTATCTCCGGTATGTTTTTTAATGGATAAGGTGGGCCAGCAAAAATATAATCATACTGTTCTTCACACCTTTTGATATATGTGAAGACATTCATTTTATATATATGCATGTATGACTCAATATCTAATTTCTTGGCCATCTCATGAGCGAATTTTACGCAGCCTGGAAACTTATCTACATAAGTAGCATCTTCACATCCACGTGAAATACATTCATAACAATGACTCCCAGTACCCCCAAAAAGATCTAAGAATCGAATGTCACTAAAGTCTAATTTATTTGATAGAATATTATAAAGGCCTTCTTTGGAAATGTCTGTTGTCGGTCTGGTGGGCCAATTTTTTGCAGGGGGATTAAATCTGTGACCTTTGAATTGGCCGCCTATTATACGCATGTTCTACAAAGGTATAAATCAAAAAAGGAAGTCGGATTACTATTTACTGCCTTTGGCAATAGTAGAGAAGAATCTATTATACTAATATCTTGAAAATACTTTCTAACTAGTTTTAATAGGTCATCACTTCTTTTGACTTCTCCGCAGATGTGAACTTTGACATCCTTACTAAAGAAAGCTTGCTTAATCAATGAAAGAAAATATATGTAGTCTTGGCTGTAGTAACAATCATACTGATTATAATAGGCAAACCCATTTTTTCTAACACAGAAATGAATTGTTCTGCTTGACTTAAAGCAAACCAAGTCGGTCATCGTCCTATGCATATAATTTGCCAACGATGTAGACAGATGCGCTACAGTTGGACTCATACTATACTTATCAAAGACCTGAGAAATTTCTTCCGGTATATAATGTAGTGTTATCTTATTTTCATGAGAAAACTCATCTGATGTAGGGAGTACAGCATCCAGTTTTTCTAAATTATAGATACCATCAAAATAAATATTGAAGTAGTTGTCTTCTTTATGTTGACTCAACAAATGCACATAGGGCTTGAGTGTCGATATAACATTGAGCGATGAAATATTGTGATAGTAAGAAGTTAGTTTCAGCACACTATCAAGGCTATTCATGGGGTGGTATCCGGTCTTGCTCAGAATGGATTTATCATTCCACAATCCATAAAAAAAACTGTCTGGGTATAAAACGACAGACAGTTCCTGGATTTTTTCTGTTTTGGAAATATGGTCGTATGCTAAGGCTACCTTTCCCAATTTCCTGCTAAGTTAGGGGCATTCAAATCTCCAAACTTAATCATTCTATTAGGGTCGTATGAATTATCATATTTAGAATATTCATTAGTGCCATACTTACCCATAAATGTCTTCCACCTTGTACCGACTTCTACTATATTTACCAAAGTCGACTGATACGTCATTGTATCAGCAGCTATTGAAAACTGTTCGCTTTTCGTAAATGGAACATATCTCAGTGAATCTAAATTCATTGGTGCTCTTGCCATTAACGAATCCAAAGCGCTTTTATAAGTGATAACCTCTCTAAATTCTTCAGTACTGTTGGCATCATCTTTATCACCGAAAATCGTCACAATCTTAATACTATCTGTTCTAATTACTTGATTTAGCGTGTCGAAGTTAGGAGCGAATTCACCTGTTACCAATCTATACACCTCCTGCGCAGACCTTATATTCTCCAATTTATCGACAACGGCGTTCTTTCTGTATGATTTTTCTGCCTGAAAAGCTATCGGCTCCTTGATGTTTTCATAGAGTACATATACAAGTAATCCTGCTATCAGCAACAATAAAATGCTTAGTATATTCTTCATTCCTTCTTCTGTATGGTTTTAGTAGTAATTTAGCCAATTCCAAGACCAACTGTGAAATAAACAAATTTTCTTAATAAAATAGAGAAGTCAGCCTATCAAATATTGGGAATAGTCAAGATAATACAACGATACCTACTGAGACTTGGCAATCCACTATTTAGATGACGATCCTGGCTGCTTTTGGTGTATACATCCTCTATTTTTGTTGTTCACAGTAGATAATAATGCCAAAAGGGAAATCAGAACTCTATTTACTTGCCATAGAATCATCCTGTGATGACACCTCTGCAGCTGTCATCCGAGATGGAAGAGTCCTCAGTAATGTAGTCTCGGTACAGAAGGCGCATGCTGACTATGGAGGGGTAGTACCAGAATTGGCATCCAGAGAACATCAGCAACATATTGTACCTGTTGTAGCCTCGGCTTTGGCCCATGCCCAAATAGATAAATCTCTTCTTGGAGCTATTGCCTTTACCAGAGGGCCAGGCCTGTTAGGAAGTCTTATTGTCGGAGTGACTTTTGCAAAGTCAATGGCATTAAGTTTGGACATACCACTTATTGAAGTACATCATATGCATGCTCATGTATTAGCACATTATGCAGATACTCCTCATCCTCCATTTCCATTCCTTTGTCTGACCGTATCTGGTGGTCATACACAAATTGTCCTTGTTAAAGATTATCTAAATATGGAAATCCTTGGACAAACTCAGGATGACGCGGCTGGAGAAGCATTTGACAAGGCTGGTAAGATGTTGGGACTTCCATATCCTGGAGGCCCCCTAGTTGACAAGCATGCCAAAAGAGGAAAAGCTATATATCCTTTTACTCGGAGTAAGGTAGGTGGTTTGGATTTTAGTTTTTCAGGGCTAAAAACTTCTATTCTCTATTTTCTGAGGGATAGAATGAAAGAAGATGATAGCTTCATCAGTCTAGAATTAGACAATATATGTGCCTCTATCCAATCTACTATCATAGATATGCTTATGCACAAGTTAGAGTTAGCTGCCAAACAAACTGGCATAACACATATCGCCATTGCGGGTGGTGTATCTGCTAATTCGGGTCTTAGAACCGCGTTGCAATCCAGAGGAAACGAATTAGGTTGGAACACCTATATTCCTGCCTTTGAGTATTGCAGGGATAATGCAGCGATGATAGGCATTGCTGGTTATTACAAATACCTAAAGGGTCTGACATGTCAGCAAGATGTAACTGCAGAGGCAAGATTGGGTTTTTGAGTGAATCCATTTTCATATACGAAAACAAATTCATCAATGACATCCAATAGGTGACCCAGGTGGCATCTGAGCTAAGCCTGGTACTTTGAAGGTATCTGGCTTGTCATTTGAATCTTGAAGCATAGCAGCCAAATATTTCTTATGGGCTTTCCAAGCAGTGGAATTGTTACCAGATGTGTCTGTTGCAAATTGTTCCAAAGTATACATAACCATAGCCACGACTTGTAGGTTGGCATTTTGATTCATTTTTAATTTTAGGAGATGAGTAAATAATACCTTTTCTAACATCATGTCGTATTGCATATCTCCTTTTGCGTTCTTAATATGATCTACAATATTATTCAGATATACTTGAAGGTTCCAGTCACTGTCATTGTATAGATTAAGTCTTGCTAATCTTTGCGGATCCATAAGAAATTCTAGACTATATGATGCTGATGCTTCGGCTGCAGCCAACGGATCAAATAACGAACCAGTATGGCCTTTAAAACTTTCACGAGTCCGTGGATATCCATAGGCAGCTGGTGGAATTTTAGCTATTAACTTATTGGGCAATTTTAGAAAGTCGATATCGAGTGTATTAAGAATTGCCTTTAAGGCCCGCTTTTGATTGACTTTATCAATCACTTGATAATCCATTGGATTAGGGCTAATTGCATAATCAAAATTGACTCCTCCTATAATTTTTGATACACCATCTACTTGATACCGATGCATTAGATACGCGGGCACTAATACTTTCTCCAATTCAGAATATGGCGTACCATCCTTGATAGAAGTAACTCCCATATTAGTCAGCACATGTTCACGCAACTGAATCATCCTTTCCAGCTCTCCTATTGGATCTTTTCCAT
>CAZPUF010000138.1:0-8202 GCA_964589705.1 uncultured Saprospiraceae bacterium
ATGTAGTTCTTTATATTTTTTTGAGCTTACAGGTAAGTTAGAATACCTGCGCTCTACTCTCCACGAGCCGTTGTTCGTGGTTCTTTCCTTAAAGAGTGAAGACTTTCACTCTTTTCCTACTCTTCGATCCGGACCAGTCAGTCATCATAACCAGCTGAACTACCAGACCTTTTACTTTTAGTAGTTACTTTCTTCTATTTAAGCTGCGAGCCTTTGTTCGCAGTTGGAAGCTAAGCTTAAAAAGCGTACAAGACCTTTGCTTTTTGCTTTGATCTTCAGCTTTTCAGCGCCCCCAAAAGTAAGGAGGTTATCATTCATATACAACAAAAAAAATCAAGTGCACGAAAGTATTCGAATCTAGAAATTAGCTGTCAACATATGTTGTTGATTATCAAATACTTACAATTTTGTTTAAAAGAGAGGTAGTTTCAATCTTTACATTTCTAGAGTTATATGACATAAATAAGCCTCCACCCAAGGATGTCTGGTGGAGGCTTATTTTATACAGTAATCATATTAAACGTGCTCTATAAATCTAGCCAAGGATCTGTGTTTGCAGGTCTGTACCTAAACCCCGGTCTGCCGTCCTCTCTATTGGTACCATCATCCAGATATATGCCTGTAGCATTAGGAAATGGAGGCTCGCTTCGCATGACCATAGAGATAATACCTGAAGCACCTTGAGTTCCTTTTGGACAATTACCTGCTCTTCCTTGTGGACCCTGCGGTCCGGGATCTCCTGGTGGACCAGCCAAACCCACATCTGGCCCTTGTGGTCCTGCAGGACCAGATGGTCCTCTTGGTCCTCCTCCAGGTCCTTGTAGTCCCTGTGCTCCGCTTGGACCTTGTTCTCCTTGTGGTCCCATCCAACCAGGTAGACCAACCTCACCAATCGGTCCTTTAGGACCTTGAGGGCCTATAGGTCCTTGCAGTCCACTTGGACCTCGTGGGCCTGTTGCGCCTTGGACTCCCTTAGGTCCTTGTGGACCTGGTGGTCCCACTTCACCTTCTGTTCCTGTAACCCCTATTTGACCATTTGGTCCTCGTTCTCCTTGTGGTCCATGTGGTCCTTGTGGTCCTTGTTCTCCTTGAGGACCTTGGAGTCCCGTAGATCCTGTAGGTCCTTGAATGCCGGAGTATGAGATTTCAGCAACCAGCGCATATGGTACCGAGACTAATTCTATAATACCTAAGGTGATGAAGTCCAATCCGCCATTCAAGCTATGTTCTATCCTGACAAAGTATGGTTGAGTCCAGTCCAACTGAGTAAAAGTGCCTTCAATGATACTACCTCTTCCCAATTCAAAGTTAACATGGCCTAGATCAGAGCTCGTTTCTATATGCAGTTCTGTATATTCTGAATCGTCAAGAGGGTTATTGGGTATAAAACTGGCTCTTATCTGTACTTCTTGATTGGTGACTAGCTGACCCGCCGCATCCATGATGAGTGACTGATAAGTAAATGCCTCTGGTAATTGTGCTTGCAGTTGGAAAAAGCTGCATAATAAGATTATGATTAATTTATAGTTGAAGATATTCATTGCATGTTTTTTATAAGTCTATCCATTCTGTTCCATTGTAAAACCTAAATCCAGGTTTTCCATCTGTACGGTTAGTACCATCATCTAAGTATAAGTTTTCACCCAAGCTTGTATCCACTGGGCTACTCATCAGCTCTATCAAGTTTACCCATGCGGTACCTATTGGGCCTTGAGGGCCGCATGGACCATCTGGACCTGGAGGTCCTGGATCACCTTGAGGTCCTTTGTCTCCTTGTGGGCCACCATTGGCACCCTGTGGTCCCCTAGGTCCCGCCGGTCCTTGAATATTGGATGTAGGTCCCATGGGTCCTCGTGGTCCTCGTGGTCCTTGGATACCTTGCTCACCTTGAGGTCCCGATATGCCACGTGGTCCTTGAGGGCCCTTTAGTCCTTGCTGTCCAGCAGGTCCAGTAGGTCCATGGCCTCCTTGTTCCCCTTGTGCGCCCGTTGGTCCACGCGGCCCTTGAGGTCCAGTCGGACCAGGATCTCCTTGTTCTCCTTTTTGCCCTGGTATTGGAGGAGGCGGATCTCCACGTTCTCCTTGTGGTCCTTGTTCCCCTTGTAAGCCTTGTACGCCTCTTGGACCTGTAGGCCCTTGAAGTCCTGCGTCTCCAACTGGTGTATTATTAGAAGAATTGACCACATAGGCATAGGGGACGTATTGCAGCAGATCTGTTTCTTCATAGACATAATTGTCTGCGCCATTAGGATCTAGCTCTACTCTCAGTGATAGATTCCCTGTTGCCCAATCGATATCGGTAAAACTGCCAAGTTCAACTTCACCTGTGCCTACCTCAGACGAAAAATATCCAATAGAAGTAGATTGCTCAATCTGTGTTTCGGCATATATGTCATTACCTTCAAAATCAATTATTGTATATCTCAAGCCTAGCATTCTGTCTCTAAGGACTTGTCCATTTTCATCTTCTGCAATGCCCTGATAATCGAAAGATGCAGGCACGTTCTGTCCAAAGAGTAAATGGCTTTGTATGATTAGAAATAAAAGGATTAAATTTTTCATGTTCTAAATAATTTTTGTTTTAGAATAAATCTATCCATTGGTTGCCATCAAAATATCTGAAACCAACTAGCTCATCTTGGCGATTAGCTCCTGTGTCCAGATAGATCATGTGCAATTGAGGGTTAGCAGGAGGACTTGATAATAAATTTTGCTGGCCGATGCCTGGGACACCAACTTCAAGAATACCTGCTGGTCCTATTGGCCCTTGTGGCCCTTGTGGTCCTTGTGGTCCAGTTGGTCCTTTGGGACCATTTGGATCACCAGGTGGTCCAGGTGGTCCAGTTGGCCCAGGATCCCCTTCCTCAGTACCCATAGGCCCTTGTACTCCTTGTGGACCTTGTTCTCCCATAGGTCCTTGTTCTCCTATAGGCCCTTCTGGACCTTGATCACCTTGGTCTCCCTCAGGACCAGCTAATCCTGGAGGTCCATCAGGACCTTGTACACCTTGAGGCCCAACATCACCAGATTCTCCTTGAGGCCCTGAAGGACCTTGTGGACCCTTTACTCCTCTTGGTCCTATTGGCCCTTGTGGTCCTGGTGGGCCTTTAGGTCCTTGTATTCCTCTTATACCTTCCTCACCTTGTAGGCCTTGAGGCCCCTGCGGACCTTCTTCTCCTCGTGGACCTTTGAGCGCAGTCTGTGCATGAAAGGCATAGGGTACTGCTAGAAATTCTGTAGTTCCTACATTGATATAATCAGAACCACCATCTGGGTCCAAGTCCACAGAGAGAAAGTAATTATCAGCAGTCCAATCTATAGAGGTCCATGTACCTATATCTGCTTGTCCAGTACCGAATAAGAGAACAAACAAGCCTGAAGCGTTTGTGAAAGTCTGATGATTTTCTTGATAGACTGTCTGACCGCCTATCATGTCAGTAACTAATGCAAAGCGCACTGATATCTGGCTATCTAAGATAATATTGCCATCTCTATCAAAGGCCACCCCCTGATATCGAATGCCATTTTGAGCCATCAGCGTCATACTGATAGTTACAGACAATAATAGAAGTGTTAGTTTTCTATACATGATTCTATAAATTTGATTTTTGAATTTTGACAATCTTAGATTCCTTAGCAGCAGTAGACAACTGGAGGTAATATATACCCTCAGCGTAGTCTGATACATCTACGGTGGTGAGATAATCACTGATCTCTGCCTGGTCTAGTATCCTACCCATTTGATCTATGAGAGTGTACTTGACATTCTCATATTGTTCTAATTCTACTTGTAAATAACTAGTGGTGGGGTTAGGGAAAACTTTGATATCAAAATCGAGGGCTTCCTCTGTACTCACAGTATTGCCTAATATAGTAACTTGGAGAAAGCCCTGGGAAATCATAATGTCTCCATTGACAATTTCAGTAGACATAGGTTCTCCTATGGATATATAGGCAGCATCATCACTCATCATTAACGCGTTGCCTGATGAGGTAATCACATGAGACCGAAGGGCCTGAGAAAAACAAGATGATGAGATAAAAATGAATGTTATAAAAAGCAATAGTCGTATCATAATGAAATAGTTTTCTTGTTAATGTCCAAGGTTAAGGAAAGGTTACTTGTAGTAAGGAAACTACTGCAAGTAGGATTTTGCTTCTCTTTAGATAATCACACATTAAGACTAATCATAATAGGACAGTTACCATTATCATTTAGAGGATGGAAAGTTTTAAGGCTACTATGTATAGGTGCGACAATTTAGTTTTGAAATTGTAACTTAAATCACACTAATTATCCATTTTCAATACTACGTTTGTGGACATGCTTTTATAGCTAAATTAAGTTGTAAGTATTCGTAACTTCATTACTAATGAAATCCAGACTTGTTGAAAGATGAAATTGAAAGGATTGATTCTGTTCTTTATCCTATTATGTAGTATTACACTATTACCTGGGCAATCATTCACAGGGGAATTAATCGATATGGAAGGTGAACCAGTGTCCTATGCACTGATTCATGAAATTAAATCAGGAGATCATACCCATAGTAATGACGAAGGACGTTTTACTCTGGAGAATATAGAAATAGGGGATACCTTATATATCTCACATTTGACCTATACTGCCTTAAATCATCTTGTTAGCCAATTAGATGAGCTGGTGACAATTAGAATGAGTGCATCCGAGATATCTCTCGAGGCTGTCACTATCTCTAACGAAAGGACTTCTGCAGATATCCTATCCGAATTGGATATAGAAGTAAAACCAGTTTCTTCATCTCAGGAAATTCTCACCAAGGTACCCGGTCTCTTTATCGGTCAGCATGCAGGCGGTGGTAAAGCTGAGCAGATATTTCTTAGAGGGTTTGATATCGATCATGGGACAGACATCACCATCACAGCTGATGGTATTCCGGTCAATATGGTATCTCATGCTCACGGGCAAGGATATGCTGACTTACATTTTCTGATACCTGAAACTATAGAAGGAATAGATTTTGGTCTAGGACCATACCATGCTGATAAAGGTAATTTCAATACGGCAGGTTATGTCAACTTCAAAACCAAGAAGAGAGTTTCAGATAACCTTATCAAAGTCGAGACTGGACAATTCAATACACAAAGATTATTATCCATATTTAAGCTAGTAGATACCGAGAAGCAAGGGGCCTATTTGGCAGGTGAGTATTTGATATCTAATGGGCCATTCGAAAGTCCGCAGAATTTCAGCAGATTAAATCTACATGGCAGTTGGACATCAGAATTATCAGAAACAGCTTCTTTGGGATTATCTTTGTCGCACTTTACCAGCACTTGGGATGCTTCTGGACAGATACCTCAAAGAGCCGTAGATGATGGTAGCATTACTAGATTTGGTGCGATAGATAATACGGAAGGCGGTACGACATCCAGGTCAAATGTCATATTGGATTATAGAAAATTCTTATCCGCTCACTCATTAATTAAATCCAAATTATATTATTCTAATTATAATTTTGACTTGTTCTCTAATTTTACTTTCTTTTTGGAAGACCCTGAGAATGGTGACCAGATTCGGCAACAGGAGAATAGAAATCTGTTTGGATTTATAACTGATTATCAAAGAGGTATTCCTGGGGAAAAAGTTAATACTGACTTGAACTTAGGTGTCAATCTGAGAGCAGATGACAGTAATAATAACATGTTGGCACGTACGCTTAACAGGACAACTATTCTCAATAGAATCCAGTATGGTGATGTGTCAGAATATAATCTTTCAGGATATGTTGATATAGGATTTGATTTCGGACGATTATTGGTCAAGCCAGGATTGCGGATAGATGCCTTCCAATTTGCCTATCAGGATAAATTGTCACAGCAATTTGACAGAGTCTCAGCATCCAGATCTATCGTCAGTCCAAAATTAAATTTATATTATAATACGACATCGAGCCTACAGTTTTATGCTAAAGCTGGAAGGGGTTTTCATAGTAATGATGCAAGGGTGTTTCTCACTGACCCCGAACGTAATAGAATACCTGCAGCTTATGGCATTGACTTAGGAACAGTCTGGAAGCCTTTCTCAAGTTTGTTTATTAATGCCGCTGTATGGAATTTATTTTTGGAACAAGAATTTGTCTATGTAGGTGATGCTGGAATAGTGGAGCCAAGTGGTGAGACCTTGAGAAGGGGGATTGACTTTTCACTCCGTTATCAACCACTAGAGTGGCTTTTTATTAATACAGATATAAATTACACTTTGGCGAGGGCCTTAGAAGAGGATGCAGGCAATGATTACATACCATTGGCGCCTGACTTCACAATCAGAAGTGGTTTGACCATAAAACATCCTTCAGGATTTAATGGAGGTCTGGATGTCAGACATCTCGGTGACAGAGCAGCTAATGAAGATAATAGTATTGTAGCACCTGGATACACCGTTGTAGATTTAAATATGAACTACGGTTTTAATAAGCTGTCCATAGGATTTCAAATTCAAAACCTACTTAATACAGAGTGGAACGAAACACAGTTTGCAACAGAGTCTAGATTATTTAATGAATCAGATAGTGTAGAAGAAATTCATTTTACACCAGGGGTGCCCTTCTTCTTTAAAGGTATTGTCGGATACCGATTTTGAGGATGTTTGTCTGATAAAGTGAGGACAAAAATCTATAGTCTACCGTTATCCCAGCTATTTATTCTATTTTTAAATTATAGTTAATGAGATAAATTGACAACATATTCGAAAATAAACTTTGTCTTGGTCTTATTGACCTTTCTTTGTCTGGTCGCCTGTCAGAGCAGTTCTGAGTCTGCCGCAAAACCTCCAATAGTATCCTCTCCCGAATCTGTATCCACCAATAAGGATGATATCAATGCTTATAACCTAATTGCGCCAAATCAAGCCAAGTCATTTTTGCAATCTGCACCAGAACGCTACCTGCCAGTGCAAGTCTCTCCTCAAAAAATATTTGATAAAGGACATATTCCAAATGCACAACAAATATGGCGATCAGGTTATACCAGAAAAGATTCATTGAATGGGATAGGTGGACTCATTCCTGATAGAAGACAGTTGGAAGACTTGATACAGTCCTTGGGATTTAATAAGGGTGACACCTTGCTACTTTATGATGCAAAAGCCAATGTGGATGCTTGCCGATTGGCTTGGACGCTGAGCCTTTATGGATTTGAAGCTTATAAGTTGATTAATGGTGGGTTGGAATACTGGAAACAGATAGGATATCAATTGACAAAAAAGCCCTCTGCTCAAAAATTGAAAAGCAACTTTACTTTGTCGAATTTATTCCGCAATGATATGATGATTGGAAAAGCAGAAATGTTATCGGCAATAGATGATACGACAAGTATTATTGTAGACACTAGAGAACCCTATGAGTATTATGGCCACCCTTTTATAAGGAAAGGAAAACTCTACGATTATAAAGATGGTGCTTTTGACCGTGGTAGTATACCTAATGCAATACATAGCAATTGGTCTTTACTCGCAGATCTTAATGGAGACCACAGAATCAAATCCGAACACGATCTTCGCTTTGACCTCAATTCAAAAGGAATTACGCCAGATAAGAACATCTTACTATATTGTCAAAGTGGATCCAGAACATCACACAGTTACTATGTATTAAAGCATGTATTGGGTTATCCCAATGTAAAGAATTACGATGGATCTTGGATAGAATGGACTTATTATAATAAATTGGATGGGTCTACACCTATACATCATCATTTAGACGACGAAGAATTTCTTTTATATAAAAACTCTTTAGAACACATAATCAGCGATAATGGAATACATTGATTTATTTATAGAAGGATATAAAGGTTATGCAGGATACTTGTGGTATGAGATTACCCACCCCTCTTTCAAGAATTATTTTTATTGGCTGATCGTTGTTTCCTTATTTTTCTTTGTTTTGGAAGTTGTTGTTCCTTGGAGGAAAAAGCAAGCTGTTCTGAGAAAAGATTTTTGGCTGGATGGCTTTTATATGTTTTTTAATTTCTTTTTGTTCTCATTGATTATTTATAGCGCCGCTTCTAATGTCGTTGTGAATCTCTTTAATGATGGGATCAAAGCTATTTCAGGAGGCTTCGATCTCCAAGCAATGAATCCAATGAATAGTTGGTCAGTGTGGGCAATACTACTTGTTGGGTTTGTAGTGAGAGATTTTGTGCAGTGGTGGGTGCACCGGCTAT
>CAZPUF010000139.1:0-8197 GCA_964589705.1 uncultured Saprospiraceae bacterium
AGCTGTAGTTGCTCTTACAATATTGCTCTATGCTTCTGACATGTTTATAGAATCTGCTGAAAAGATTGGCTTGTCCATGGGGATTTCTCCATTTATAGTTGGTGTCACCATTGTCGCTTTCGGTACTTCGCTTCCCGAATTGGCAGCTTCTATTGCTTCTGTCATCAGTGGCAGTTCAGAAATAGTGATAGGCAACGTAGTAGGCTCTAATATTACCAACATACTATTAGTTTTAGGTCTGACAGCAATGGTTGGCAAATTCACACTTGATTTTGATATTTGGGAGGTGGATATGCCTTTACTATTGGGCTCGTCGTTCTTGATGTATTTTACTTTGTCTGATGGGCATTTTACTTATATCGAAGCTATTCTTTATTTAGTTGCATTGGTTGGTTTTTTAATCAACTCCATGACAGGTGAATCATCCCACCAGAATGAAAGAGAAAAGATAATTCTAAAGGATATCATCAAGATGATTATAGGTGGTGTATTGATATATATGGGAGCAAAATATACAATTTTCGGTATTGAGAAAGTATCTGAAATTGCTGGTATTAGTCCCGAAATAATCTCATTGACCTTTGTTTCATTGGGGACCTCATTGCCAGAGGTGGTTGTAAGTCTTTCAGCTGCTAAAAAAGGAAAACATGCAATTGCTGTAGGTAACGTACTAGGGTCTAATATATTTAATTCCTACGCTGTAATGGCTATTCCTTCTTTTATAGGCGAACTCAATATTCCCCCAAATGTCACCTCCTTCAGTTTACCATTTATGGTTGCAGTAACAGTCATTTTTGGTGCAATGACTATATCAAAGGTGATCTGTAGATGGGAAGGCCTATTTCTACTTATATTTTATGTCTTCTACCTAACCGAGCAGTTTAGCTTGTAATACAGCGTTTGGTCACTATATAATATTTTAGATTATCCTCGTTAAAAAGTAGATGATTATATTGCACCAATATCCTTTACCTTAAAGCTGTTAGCAAATGCAAATGCATGGTTTTTTGTTTTTTAGATTAGCCTTATGTTGGCAAACATTAAGCTGCTGCATATCTATTTTTCTTTTATGCAGCTCCTTATCTGCTCAAAATACCCCTCAAGTTAGGTATTCATTTGATTTGATGGACTTAAGTGAGAGCACTGGAAACTTTGATTCAGGTGAGGTAAGAAGTTCGGTATCATATGAGTGTGGAGTAGGGAATACACCATTTGCATTGACTATGGATGGCAGCCCTGATACTGTCATTCTTGATCCGAATGTCAAGGATTTATTCATTGATGATTTTTCACTTGGATTTTACTTTTGGGCAGACGAATCCACAGAGTCGTATACTTTATTTTCTATTCAAGAAAATTGCTTGCGTGACTCTTCTTTGAATATTAGATTTAATCGACTAGCTGGTACAGATATACGAGAGATCACATTGGAATATGCAGCTAATGCAGGAGAAGTCGTTCGATTTAATCATCAATTATCAGATGAAAATTGTTGGAATCAATTGGTATTTACTAAAGAGAATGAAACATTTTCATTGTACATAAATGGTGATTTTATTCAAAGTATTCGTTTTGTAGATCAAATAAGGCTGGGAAGGAATTTTCCTGTCTATGTTGGCTTTTCAGATTGTGTAGGTCAGTTTGATGATTTTTTCAGCGGACGGATTGATGAGATCGAAATCTATGATTTTGCCTTAGATGAAACCGCATTACAAAATGCATTCCTCAATCCAGATAAAATTCTTACCGTGGATACCACGATATTTGAAGGAGATGCTTTCCGATTAAGGGTAGGACCTACTTGTACAAATGATGTCCAATGGACACCTTCCGTTGGACTAGATGATGCTACAATTGTAAGACCTATTGCTGGTCCGATATCTACAACAACGTATGAGTTAACCTTTGATCATGGCAGCTGCATAGCAACAGATTCTGTAAGAATTAGTGTCCTTTTAGAAGAGAATATTGATTGTGATTTGCTGTTATTGCCCTCAGCGTTTACACCCAATGGAGATGAATTAAATGATGGGTATGGCATAAGCAATGACTTTATAATTGAAGACTTTTCCAGATTTGAAATATTCGATAGATGGGGGTTGAAACTATTTGATGCCCTTGATAAATCAGAGACTTGGGATGGGACTTATAATGGTCAAACCATGATGCCTGGTACCTATATTTATAAAATTGAATACAGTTGTATGGAATCTAATTTCCAAAAAACAGGTAGTTTTAATCTGTTGAGATAATCCCATGAGTGTTTTTTCAAGAAAAATAATCTTTCATACAACAGTAGGTATTACACTGTCAGGTCTTTTATTAATAGCGTGTAAGCCTGATGCTGCACCTGTAATCGCCAATAATTCTCAAGAAGCCAATACTCAAATCAATCAAGAACTATCCAATTCTTCCTCTTCTGGAATGGAAGAAACCAAACATGAAATTGTTGGAGAAGTTAAGGCAGATTCTAGCAATCAGATTAAGAAGATAGCCACAGTGAAAAAGCCAGTAAACAAAGAGTCTAATAAGGCTAAAAAGATCATTCAAAAGCCCAAGGCTCCTAGACCAAAGCCTCAAATAGAATTTGAGGTGATAAGACATGATTTCGGAACAATCATACAAGGTGATACTGTTCTCTATAATTTCAATTTTGTAAATAAGGGTAAAGCGCCATTAGAAATAGAATCAGCCAAAGCTACGTGTGGATGTACTCAGCCAAGTTTTCCATTTATTCCTATAGAGCCGGGTGAAGAAGGATATATTGGCGTCATGTATATAAGTGTTGGGAAAGAAGGACACCAGGAACCAACCATCACTGTCACTTCCAATGCAACAAAAGAACCTATTACATTGCTAATGACTGGAACTGTAGAAGTGCCAAAGGACGAAGAAATTGTAGCCGATCCACTAGATTCAACTGCTGTATCTCAGGATACAATCGGCCAAAATTAATCTATCTAACTAGGGTTACACCTCCATTGAATGTAATTACTTCTCCATCTGAGAATAAAATATTGGCAATCCAGGCATATACACCAGACTCAAATTGTCTAGCTCCATTTCTACCATCCCATCCATCGTCAACAGAATGAGGGAAAGGCTTAGATTCTTCCGGTAACTCAAACACAACATTACCCCATCTATCGTATATCAGGAATTCCTGAATTTCTACGACGCCTGGTCCAGTCAAAATCATAAATCTATCGTCTCCTTGTGATCCTGGCAAAAATGAATTAGGAAGATAAACTCTTCTTATAACATCTACTGAAAGAAGAATTTCATCTTGTGCAGTACACCCATTTTCATCAGTGACCGTTGCTGTCACAATTGTGGATCGTATAGGAGTTATCAATACCTCATCGCAAAAGAAAGAGTCTACACATATGACTTCTTCTGGACCCCATATAACGCCTATTATACCAGTACTCGGTGTGATATCGGCACTCAATTCAATAGGTTCTTGCCCAATGCTCGTATTTATCTCATCTGGTCCAATGTCGATTGAAAGAGGATTTGGTCCAGGAATGTCTACTAATCCAAATTCAAAGGAGCAGGGTGGAGTAGAGTCATCAAAGACGGTTACTGTATGCGGTCCAGGTAATATCATCAAACATGAATCTACAGGAACTCTTTCACCAAGTGTACCACTATCAACGGTGAAGGTATATCCAGATCCTGATCCTCCTTCGATAGTATTGGAATTAATTCCCAAGCATACTAAATCCCCTGGACAAGCACCGTCAGTTCTGACATCTAATTCTGCAAACAATGGTGTTTCACCCATTACCATGGTATCAATCTGTTGAGTACACCCACAAGCATCTGTAACTGTTATAGAATAGGCTCCTGCAATCAGGTCTTCCGCCATATTTGTCATGGAAATATTATCTGTCCATTCGAAGGTGAAATCTCCACATCCTCCATTTGCATTAACTTGAATAGAACCTCCTTCTCCACTATTGCAGCCAACATTTCTGACATTTACGAAGTTGAAGTCTAGCAAGTCTTGCTCCAAAACCAAGACACTATCCAATTGTATGCAGCCATTATCATCTTCAATCATGACTAGCTGAGTTCCAGGACATAAATCATCCCTAGTTTGGCCCATAAGGCCATCGGATAACCATGTAACTGTATAGTCTCCACTACTGCTTGTGCCACCTGAAATATCCAGGGTGATAGCACCAGAACATTCGCCTGCGCATTGGGTCAAAATCATTGCATCGCTGTTATCCAAAACTATACTGGTCGGACTAGGAATGCTGAATTCTATATCAATACTGCAATTACCGCCCACTATGGTCAATATATTGTCTCCTGCTGGCAGATCATCTTGAGTAGCTGTGAGTCCGGTCATAGACCCTTGAACACCGTTCCATAAGTATATAAAATCAGTAATGGTTTGAGGATTGGAGGAAATCATAACTGTCGCACTTCCATCATCTCCCGCATTGCAGCTAGTGGCTATAGAATCTATGATTTCTGCCTCAAATAAAATAGGATCCATGACAATAAAGGTAGTATCCTTGTTACATCCATTTACATCCATAATACTGACATCATAAGAGCCTGCTATAAGGTTAGAGGCCACGCAATTTGAAGCAGAAATATTAGGGTCTGCCCATGTGCATATTAAGTCTGGTCCTCCGGCTATTCCTCCAACGCTGATTTGTGCATTCGCACTCCCAGGACAGTCAGGTTCAATGATGTCAAATCTAAAAGCGACATTGTCATTATTATTTAGTGTAAACTGTTCTGTTGTCCGACAACCAGTAGTATTATCAATAATTATAATCTCATAAGTGCCAGGTCCAAGATCTTCTCTAAAGCAGTCAAAATTACCAGGTGAAGGTGGTGGCAATGGATTACCATCCAAAAACCATTCACATCTATAAAAACCTGATCCGCCTGCAATATTTGATATCTCGATCCTGCCAGTAACGGGGTTTGCTGGGTCACATAATGCAGGCTCTACTGCAGAAGTCTCAAAGGTGATGACTACTGGTTCTATCACAGTAATGGTATCTGTCAAGGTGCATGTGCCCGATAGTGTACTTACTTCGACAATGTAAACACCTGCTGTATCTGTTACTAAAGTAGGGGTGTTACTCAAATTCGATGCTGATTCTGTAAACCAATTGAATGCTAATTCATCTAGGTCAAAACCTACAAACATGACTTCTAGCTCAGCAGAGACATTAGGATCAGTACAATCCAAGTCTTGTATAATATCGGCTTCTATAGTGAGAAACACACCTTGTTGTAAATCCACAACTTCTTCAGTGGAGCATCCTGAGGAGTCTGTGATTGTTACATTATACATTCCTGCTGGAATATTGGATAGAATAGGTTGGTCTATAGATGAGTCAAACTCCCAAGTATATGTGTATGACCCGGTTCCACCTGTGACATCTACTCTGGCTTCACCATTATCCTCCCCACAGGTAGGCTGCGTGCTACTGGTCATGACCATAATGGGATCTACAGAAAAATCAGGAATGGTGAAGTTCACAGACTCTATGCATGCGTCATTGGGGTCCACACCTAGCTCCGTTATCACCCAGGTGTAATTACCCGGTTCTAATGCCTCGGCAATTTGAAGTGAGTTATTTCCAAAAGTCTGAACAAATCCATTTTGTCCAGATAATGTAAACAGAAATCTATCATTACTTAATGCTGTAACCGTAGATGTGTATCCTAATTCATTGCATGCTGGAGGAATTGTATCAAACTCAAATTGCAGCCTATTTCTTATAGGTAGTCGAAAACATTCTATGAGTTGACAGCCATTTGCATCTTCAATGGTTACTTCATAACAAGTATCTTGCTCTATAAAATTGAATCCATCTGCATTCATAGGATCACATTGCATAAACGAAGATGCTGTTGTCAAATCATTGAAATTATATTGATCACCATTTATAGGAGTTCCACCTGAAGCTGATAAGGATATACAGCCATCAGGAGAAAAGAGACACCTGAAAGAATCAATAGAAACATTCTCCACTACTAACGGTGGGGTAAATAGGTCTAATCCAGTAAATTCTTCTATACACCCAGATTCATCACTAACAGTAACGTTATATGAACCGTTAGGTAAGTTGGATACTGAACCTGACGCTTCAAGGAAAGTTATACCTGACGAAAATCTGATCATATAATCTCCAAATCCCCCTGTAATGTCATATGAGATTATCCCATTATTGCTATTCGCGCATAGTGGATTAGTCAATTGAGGATTGAGCAATATAGGATCTACGTCATCTTCTATTCTAAATTGTCTGTCGGTACGATTGCCATCAGCATCTATCAAGACTAGATTATATAATGGACTTGCAGGGAGACCATTGATTACAGCGACATCATTTTCGTCTGTAAGTACACCAGTTTCCGAACTTCCATCAATTGTGTAATCCACGGGGAAAGTGCCTCCACAACTCCCAAATGAAATTGATCCAGTTGCATGGCAAATATTCAAATCCACAACAGATATTCTTTCACAACCTATGTCAATTGTAGTGGCTGACTCATTGAACTCAATAGCTACAGTACATGTGGTATCTCCCACGGCTAAAGTGGCAAAGGTGTCGAATGAGCCTCCAAGAAAAGCAGATGGGGGTAGAGCAGAGACTTCTGAGGATTGACCAGGAAGATTTTCAGCGATAAAGCAAACTCTCATAACTTCTTCACCATCAGCTAGTGTTATCGGATCTGTGGTCAATTGTGAGAAAATCATTGGAAGGATACCTTGTTCTGTGACAAGTGTATTTGATTGGACATCTGCAATTCCATTCAGGCTTGGTGATATTGCTGGATTTACAATATTGTCATTAAACGAGACCAACTCAGGATCGAAACCTATATTTATCATGAAAACTTCAACTTGCGTGAAATTCTGAACACAAATGCTCAAACAAAATTCATCACCAGGAAAGATATTTGGTGCGGAAGCTGGATCTGGGATAATTTTTACATCCAAACCAATGGGCTCGACATTCTCACATAAGTCTTGTGCCAATAGGGGAGATATTAGACAGAAAAGCAACAATGAAAAAAGTAAGGCAAGTACCTTCATAGGAGAATGGATTCTTTACACAGCAAATATAGACAGACTATGCCTCAAACTGTGTTATATACAACGGATTAAAATTTACTGAATGTCGGCATGACTTATTATATAAATCCTGCTTATTCTAATAACGTTGCCTGTGGTTCCTATTGTTGCAAAATTTAGGGTAGAATCCATAAAAAAAAGCCCTATCGTGAGATAGAGCTTTTCAATTATTTGTCAGTATTTCTAATTCTTAGTGAATAACGGCTTTTATGCCAAAGTCTCTTTGCAGTATCTTTCTAAATCCTTCTGCTTCTTCTATTGTTTGAAATTCACCCATCATTACTTTGTATTGCGTCATATTATCAACGTAATCATTAAGTACAATAATAGGCTCCATGAAGGTTTCGCTCAACTCATTTACTTTTTTGAAAGCCTCTGTATAATCAGTATAGTTAGCTATCTGCAGTTTGTAATTTGTTCTGAATCTTTCTCGTTGCAGATACTGGCTATAAAGCTCTTCCATTTCTCTGTCCTCATCACTAGCTTGCTGTCTTGGGCTAGAATTAAAGGGATAAGTAACAAGTATTCTAGTGTCTTCAGCTTCATGAAATGATAATAAACTCTTCATAGATTCAGGACTAAGCGTTTTTTCTACGCGTTCTATCATCTCTCCATTTGCATTGAAAATGATAATAGTGGGTAACATTCTTACGGAATATTGATTTTTAAGATCAGATCCTTCTTCAGTTTCTATATCCAGTTTGAGCGCAACGTAATTGCTGTTCATCATATTTACCACATCTTGATCTCTAAAAGTTGTTTTATCCATCCACTTACATGGAGTACACCAATCAGCGTAAAACTCTACGAAAAACAATTTGCCTTCTTCAGATGCTTTTGCTTTTGCGCTTTCAAACGATCCATTGTGGAATTTGACTGTATTATCTGTGCCCATTTCAGGGGCAGCTGTCCCTGCCATACCACTCACTGAGAAAGATGAGAAGTACAAAGCAGTAAGTAATAATAGGGTTGTAGGTCTCATATTAATATATTTTGTGATGTATAAAGACTTGATTTACTATTTCTTATCAATTAGCAAAACATGTTCCAAGTCTTTCGAACATTCTCAAAATACTAGAA
>CAZPUF010000140.1:0-8140 GCA_964589705.1 uncultured Saprospiraceae bacterium
GTATACCTCTTAGTACAATTTCTGATAGGATAGCGGAACTTGCAGATGACCAAATCTCTTATATACACTGCCAAAGTGGGTATAGATCGCTAATTGCATCATCCATCATCCAAGCGCATAGTAACAGAAAAATCATTAATGTATTAGGAGGCTATAAAGCTATGGTTGCTAAGGGTGCATCATTAGAAGAAACATCTTGCTCACATTCTACTTAAGAAATTAAATAAAAACAACTTAACGATATGGCAATTAAAAGTATCACCGTCCAGGAATTAAAAAAACTAAGAGATAATAATGAGGAGCACGTATTGTTAGACGTAAGAGAACAGCATGAGTTTGATTTTGTCAATCTAGGTGCGGAACTCATACCAGTATCGATTGTGCCCTCAAAAATTGATGCTTTCGACAGAGAAGAGAAAATGGTTATAGTTCACTGTAGGTCAGGAGCTCGTAGTGCTAATGTCATACACCAATTACAAGAGATTAAGGGGTTTGACAATTTATATAATCTTGAAGGTGGCATCTTAGCTTGGGCTAAAGAGATAGATAATTCTCTACCAACCTATTAGATAATCAAACTACCAAATATTTACCTCGGGTTCTAATTCAATTCCAAACGTCTCCTTCACAGAGTCTTGGACATCTTTACTAAAGTCAAGGATATTCTTACCAGTTGCCTTACCATGATTAACAAGAACCAATGCCTGATTTTTGTATGTGCCTGTCTCTCCTACTCTTTTGCCTTTCAGCCCACACTTATCTATCAGCCAACCAGCAGATAGCTTTTTCTCTCCAACTCCTGCATCATAGGTAGGCATATTAACATAGGTTGCTTGTAATTGGGAAGCTACGCTTTCAGCTATAATTGGATTTTTAAAAAAACTTCCAGAATTACCAAGCAGCTTAGGGTCAGGTAATTTTTGACGACGAATATCACTGATCACATCTCCTAAATCTTCTATGGTAGGATTTGAAATTCCTCTTTCTTCTAATTGCTTTGCAACTGCGCCATAGCTAGAATTAAGGGTGTGATAACCTTTGGTGCTCAACTTAAGAATGATGCTACTTATTATAAGTCTTCCTTTCCACTTGGATTTGAAATGACTTGTTCTATAACCAAATCCACACTCTTCATTATGAAAAACCAGCTCACTACCAGATTGAGTATCATAAGCAGTTACAGAATGTAAAATGTCTTTAATCTCTACTCCGTATGCACCTATATTTTGCATTGGCGCAGCACCACATTTTCCAGGAATGAGCGAAAGGTTTTCTATGCCACCATATTGATTTGCTATTGCCCATTGTACGGCGTCATGCCATACTTCTCCTGCACCAAATTGGACTAAGGCATATTCTGCTTCTTCCTTAATGACACCAATGCCTTTTATGTCAATTAAAATAACCGGGTGTACATTGGGCTCAACTAATAATATATTACTCCCTCCTCCAAGAATTCTTGTAGTGGGCTCTTTCAATATTTCTTTTATATAGAATAGGTCTGACACCTTATCTACCCCAATAAGCGTCTTGAAGTAATTGTTAATACCAAAGGTATTATAAGGTTGTGCTGAAACGTCATTCTGTATCCACATAGACGTCTAGAGTTCGCTCTCCGGTTTTCTAATCTTCTTAAGCTGAATTATATTGAATCCAAACTGGAGTCCAACATGAAAATTATTAGCTCCAATCAAATCTGGATTAAATCCATATCTGCCAAACAACTCTACAGTGAATCCTGAGACGCCTACTCCACCTCCAAGCTGGACATTATAAGTCTTGAAGTAATCCCTAACAACTCCCAATTCAACAAACTCGTCTGTGAGTCCATATATCTCGGTACGGTTATATTGTATTCCACCTCCTACAGACATTCCAAATGTCATCTTATTATTCAGTCCAGATAAGCCTCCAAAATTCAGCTTACCCATTATTGGAAACGAAACAGCTCCAAGACCTTTGTAGTCTTTAATAGCCAACCCTAAGAATGAAATATTGGCTTGGGATTCAACAGAAACAGAAAATTTTTCTCCACCAACCCAAATCTTAGGTCCTAAAGCCAAATTGAGAATAACACTCCCATTTCTTCTGTGCGCTATACCATCTTCTGGATTACTATAAATATTATAGAGATCATTAGAGGCAGTAAGACCAATACCAAACTGAGCTTTTGCACTTTGAACATTCAACATCAAAAAGAAGCTTAGGCATAATGAGGCACCTAATAACCCTCTACAAAAATCCTGCATTCAATGGTTCTTTAATTTATGATCATTGGAATTAATGTCCTGTAATGTTAAAATATATAGATCCACACATTTCTGTGCTGGTAGAACTCTTAAACCAGAACTCCTTTGATTTTCTTTCCGCAAGAGAGATTATGGCTTGTGTATCTAATGTTGATTCGGCAGCATTGAAGCTGGCCTTATTGACCTTCCCATTGCTATTGACACATAGATCAATCACAACAATACCTGAGGTCTCAGAAAGCATGAGGATACTTGGTTGTTGCAAAATTTTTCTGGCGCCAAGTCCGTTCTTGATCTCTAGTGTTAAATCCTCATCGATATATATTTCATTAATAGAATCATCTATTTCTGGCACTTCTGGCTCTTCTGGTTTTGGCTGAAATATGACTGGATCATCACTACCTGAACTACTATCCGTTGTAGTGCCTCTATCTTCAGTACCACCTTTAGTCTGACTTCTGGTTGACCCAGAATCACTACCTGTATTTCCTCCATTTGTACTATCTGTGCCTGTAGACCCTGTGTCCTCTTCTACTTCCTCATCTGCATTTGAGCCTGGCAATATATCTCTAAGTATATCTGAAATCTGATCCTTAATGTCTTTTGCTGCATCATTTACTTGATCACGAGTGGAAGAACCAGAATCTGAGTCTGAACTATTAGCGTCAGAACTCCTTGTTGGTCCTGAGTCTAAGCCTATTTGACTATGAGTCTCCAGTGTCATTTCAGATGCATCGATCTTTCCCAAGGCTTTCTGAGCTTTACCAAATAGCTCCAATGCCCATGGAGAAACACCTTTATTTTCAAAAATAGTCAGGACATCGTTGTAAGTACCCTGGTAAGCGCCTACATTATATTTAGCATCTGCTCTCTTAAACATTGCATCTCTGAAATTAGGATCCTTAGCAATTATCTTAGTGAACTCTTTAATCGCTTCATCATATCTGCCAGTTTCCATAAGGTAATCTGCTTTGACATAGATAAAGCCTAATTCTTCATCTAAAGTCTGACTCCAAGCCGTTACTAAGGTTAAGCTGAGTATAAGTGTCGTGAATATCTTCATAGTTCCAATTATTCTAATATGTGCAAAAGTACTGCCTATTTAACTTTAAGACGGAGACTTTATTAAAATGTTATGTTTTCTAACTATGTGAACCACTTAAATTATCGTTAAACAATTTACAATTAGCTCAGAATCAAGGTTATTTGTATGAAATCTGAGACTGTCAATTTGTCATACTCACTTCTATTTTGATTACCTTTGTGCCATTATTCGTGATTCCATATAACTGATATGACAAACGATAGAGACATTCAAACACTTGGTAAAGAAATAGATAACACCAGACAAGGTGAAGTCTACAGCGGCAATAGAGATATACAAGGTCAAAAGCAATTCTATATAGAGAGCTATGGTTGTGCAATGAATTTCAGTGATTCTGAGATTGTGGCATCCATTCTCAACGCTGAAGGATATACGGCCACTAAGGACATGAACCAAGCTGACCTTATTCTTGTCAACACTTGTTCAATAAGAGAAAAAGCAGAGGACACAGTAAGACACCGCCTTCAAGTCTATAATAGTGTCAAGAAAAAGAAAAAAGGCGTACTCATAGGCGTACTTGGTTGTATGGCAGAGAGATTAAAGGCCAAATTTTTGGAACAGGAAAAAATTGTAGATATAGTCCTTGGTCCAGATGCATATAGAGATTTACCAAGACTTATAGCCAATGCCCAAGATGGCGAGAAAGGTGTCAATGTTCTACTTTCTAGAGAAGAGACTTATGCTGACATCTCACCGGTGAGGTTAGACCAAGCTGGGATTTCAGGGTTTATATCCATAATGAGAGGGTGTGACAACATGTGTTCATTTTGCGTAGTGCCATTCACCAGAGGTAGAGAGCGAAGCAGAGATGCATTTACTATTGTTGCAGAAGCTGCTCAAATGATAGACAACGGATATAAAGAGATTACCTTATTAGGCCAAAATGTTGATTCGTACAAATGGTTAAATCCTGAAACAGGACAACAAGTCAACTTTGCTGAATTACTTATCATGGTGGCTAAGGTCAATTCAAGAATAAGAATCAGATTCTCTACATCTCATCCAAAAGACATTACCGAAGATGTGATGTATGCCATTAGGGACTATGACAACATTTGTAATTATATACACTTACCCGTTCAAAGTGGAAGCTCTAGGATTCTGAAACTCATGAATAGAACATATGATCGTGAGTGGTATATGAATAAGGTACAACAGATAAGAACAATAATTCCAGACTGTGCCATATCTTCTGATATGATATCGGGCTTTTGCACTGAGTCTGAAGAGGATCACAAAGCATCTCTGAGTATAATAGAAGAAGCAGGTTTCATCATGTCCTACATGTATTATTATTCGGAAAGACCTGGTACACTTGCCGCAAGAAAATATGAAGATGATGTTGCTTTAAAAGTCAAAAAGAGAAGACTAGCAGAAGTAATTGAAATCCAAGCGAAGGTTTCGCTTGCTGATAACATGAACGATGTAGGCAAGACTTTCGAAGTATTGATTGAGGGAGACTCCAAGAAATCAAAAGAACATTTTAAAGGCAGAAACAGTCAATACAAAACCATAGTATTCCCCAAAAGTGCTAACCTGAAACCAGGGGATTATGTTTCAGTCACTGTGAATAGTGTAACTAGTGGGACGTTACTTGGGGCAATTTCTGAATCTTCCAAAGTACTTCAATCAAGATGAATTTACAATCAGTCAAACAACGATATGGCATTGTAGGGCGGTCAGAAGAACTAGATAATGCCCTAAGTAAAGCACTAAGAGTTGCTGCTACCGATTTGACAGTCCTCATTTATGGAGAAAGTGGCGTTGGTAAAGAGGTTATTTCAAAAATTATCCATGAATACAGCTCTAGAAAACATAGCCCCTTTATAGCTATTAACACAGGTGCAATACCAGATGGAACAATAAATAGTGAGCTATTTGGTCATGAAAAAGGGGCATTTACAGGAGCCAGCAGCGAAAGGAAAGGTTATTTTGAATCCACCGACAAAGGCACCATATTCTTAGATGAAATTGGAGAAATGCCGCTTGATACACAAGCATACTTGCTACGTGTATTGGAATCAGGTGAATATCTAAAAGTTGGCTCATCAAAGGTCATGAAAACAGATGTCAGAGTGGTAACCGCTACAAATGTTGACTTGTATCAAAAAATAAAATCTGGAAAGTTTAGACAAGATTTATTCTACAGACTCAATACTGTTCCTATTCGGATCCCAGCCCTACATGAAAGAAGAGAAGATATCTATTTGCTCTTTAGAAAATTTGCCAATGACTTTGCTGAAAAATATAAGACAGAACCAATTAGGTTAGATGCAGAGGCCCAAAAAATAATTGAAAATTATAGATGGCCCGGCAACATTAGAGAACTAAGGAATATTGTAGAACAATTATCTGTATTAAGTGAAGATCACTTATTAAATGCAGCAGATTTGGTCAAAGCAGTGCCGGACCTATTAAAGAGAAATTTGCCTATATCAACTGGAACTGAGGCAAAGTCGGATTTCGAAGAACGTGAAATTTTATACAAATTTTTATTTGATATGAAGAGTGATCTCCATGACCTAAAGCGTATGTTCTACGAGATGGTCCAACGCAATGATTTAGAGATGCCCACTCAAAGAACCACTTCTTCTAAAACTTATCAAAGCTCTATGGAAGCACTTCCTGGCACTTCCGATGAACTTGCATATAATAGCCCTGAATCGCCAAATCTATACAATGACTTCAATGATGATACAGTTATTATTAATAAGCAAGATTATAGTGAAGCTGAAGAAGTAGAAGAGTCATTATCTCTGGATCAAAAAACAAAAGAACTCATTACGAAGGCACTAAAAAAGCATAGTGGTAAGAGAAAGCATGCAGCTGAAGAACTGGGCATATCAGAAAGAACACTTTACCGTAAAATCAAAGAATATGATATTGCGATATAAACTATTGATATTAGGATTATGCGTCTTGATGGCTTCTTGCGGCGTATATGGACTCAAAGGAATATCCATTCCAAATGATGTAGAAACTTATTTTGTTGATGACGTTGTAAGAGGAGTTCCGAATCTTCCTGTTGACTTGCATATACAATTTGGTGAATCATTGAGGCGTAAAGTACGAGAGCAGTCAAGATTAAAATTAGATGAGCAAGAGCCTGATATTGTTTTTCTGGGTACCATATCAGCTTATCGTATAACACCTGTTGCACCAAGAGAAGGTAATACAACTAATCTCAATAGATTAGAGATTGGACTAAAGATAGAATATATAAACTATCTCAATGAAGAAGATAACTGGACTAAAAGCTTTTCTGCCTTTCAGGATTTTGACAGTAATGGAGACTTTTCTAGTATAGAAGATGACTTGAATGAAGCCATAATAGATGATATTATGGAACGTGTCTTTAATGATGCATTTACTAATTGGTAAGCTTATCACTGTGAAGAAAGGAAAGAAAACATCGTTGGTAAAAGCCATTATTAATCATTCAAAAGGCAAGAATACACCTGTCTCGAAGAAGCAAAGGAAGCAAGGGCGATTTTCACAACCTATACAAAGGCTGGCTAAGGAGTCTGACAAGAAGAATAATTTCGCATTACTTAGATATTCATGGTCACAAGAAGAGACTGCTGATGAATCAATCGATAAAGATGAGTATGTGGTCTCTCAATTTGACTTCAATGATGATCTGCCTGTAAAAGATAAAATAGCAAGCAAGAAGTCAAAGGAAAAAACGATACCCAAAAGCAGTCACAGCAATGAGAAAAGCAGTAGAAAGCTGAAAGACAATGCCGATTCACAGACTGATTATGAGCCTTCTTCGTACGCGGCATGGCTGCAAGGAAATATGTCATCATCTAACAAATCATTAGAACCAAGTTCAATGGGACAGAAGAAAAAGAAGAAAGGTGGTAAAAAGAAGACCAAGAAAATCAATGATGAACTGAAAGCTAAGATTGATAAAAGCATCAAAGGATCAGACGAGGTAGTGACTGAAACGCTAGCAAAATTATACGCTGAGCAAGGATACCACAAAAAAGCCTTGAAAGCCTATAAGAAACTTAGTTTGAAATATCCTGAAAAAAGTGGTTTCTTTGCGGCGCAAATTAAAGATTTAAAAAAGAAACTGAAATGATTAACGTACTTACAATTTTAATAGCACTGGTAAGTTTCTTACTAATGGGTGTCGTTCTTATTCAAAACCCAAAAGGTGGTGGAGTAGATTCCACATTTGGAGGTACTGGCGCTAATCAAGTTTTCGGTGCTGCTCGATCTACTGACTTCATAGAAAAATTGACCTGGGGCTTGGCTATTGCGTTATTTGTTCTGGCCATTATTACTGCAATTATAGTTAACAACGCAGCAGGTGCTGGAGGAGGTGTTATACCACTTCAGTCTCAAGGCTAATCTTTATCATACTAAGTTTAACAGACCATCTTAAGACAAATTGTCAAGGTCTGACAATATTTCACGCGAACAAAAGTGTGCTCCGCTTGATATCTGCAATTATGTCATGAATCAATGAAATGGCATATTTAGTGATAAGGGGTACTAGTATTTTATATTTATCCATTTCAAAAATTATTAACTAATTACCTATGAAACCTATCAATGATAGAGTTGTCGTCAAACCAGGAAAAGCAGAAGCTAAGACTGCAGGTGGTATCATCATTCCAGATACGGCAAAAGAGAAACCTCAAAAAGGTGTTGTAGCTGCAGTTGGCCCAGGAAAAGACGGAAACAAGATGACAGTGAAAAAAGGAGATAAAGTCCTTTATGGCAAGTATGCAGGCCAAGAATTACACTACAAAGGAGAAGACTACCTAATCATGAG
>CAZPUF010000141.1:0-8059 GCA_964589705.1 uncultured Saprospiraceae bacterium
TGAATCCCTTCGTCTTTCTTTTATAACCACGACTGAGGGTCGCCACATTTATATATGGCGATAAGATATGAATGAGCTGTTCTATATGCGGGGTTTTGCCTGTCCCGCCCATAGATAGATTGCCAACATTGATGACAGGTACACTGAAGCTCGTAGACCTCAGAAGCTTCATCTCATAGAATAGATTACGCAAGGAGATTAAGGCGCCATAAAGGAGACTAAAAGGAAACAGTAGGATACGGGCTATGGGGTTTCTTTTCACTTAGTGACTATGCTTGTATTATTTGTTGACCTATAAAACAATCCAGACATCGCGAATTGTTGCACATTTCAGTTTTAAGTTCTAGTAGTGCCTGACTTTGCGCGGCACTATCCGCTTTAATACCCAAAGAACGCCACTTTCTGATAATAATGTTGTTTTCTGATGGGATGGCAGTTAGAATATCTAAGGCTTTGTCCTTTAAGTCCTGATTACCAGTCATCTGACCATAGGTAAAAATGAGCGGAGCATAGACATTGATAAGAATGATATCCTTAGTCATAGATCCAATAGCTTTCGGTTTGCTTTTCGAAGTTTTTCCAGGAACATAATGGGTTAGCCAGTATTCGCTTGGCACCACATCTAAGGTCTTAATGAGATAGGCATACTCTGGATTTTTTATTATGATTTGGAACAACTGAGGAGTTTTGTGATACAGTGCTGCAACTTGAGCGATTCGCAAGGTCGGGAAACTGGCAGGACGCATTCTTGAGAACTTCCACTCCACACTATGCATCGGCTGTAGCTCATATTTGTGTTGAAGGTGTTGATATGTTTTGGATAGTGCAGAGAAGTAGTCATCCTCACTTTGTAGCAGTCCTGCCTGACCGAATAAGAGACTTTCCTTCTGCTGGAGATTTTCACCCTGCTTAGCCAATAGCTTATGGGGGCAACGATTAGCCAGATTTTCAAAGGCTTCGTTATTACTTCGGTGTCCCATGTAGCGAAGTATGTAGGCATAGAGTATCTCTTCCCAATCGTTATTTTTCTCGCTTAGCAGGGACGCCATATCTAGATGCTTGCGTATAAGTCTATCTGTCAGTTTTCTTTCCAAAAAGAAAGGCAACTTCGACAGATCTGTCTGAGGTAGTAATTCGTGGCAGGGAATCCATTTGTCTGAATTGAGTAGGTTGGCATATTTGGTGCTAAGATTTTGGTCATACAGGCCTGCTAGTTCTAAGGTGGGAATTTTCTGGCCATTAAGATTATAGATATCCTTATCATGAGATTGCACCACATGTAGTATGACGTTATTATAAGCAGGGTCATGCTGATGCTTGTGGTTGTCCCAGTCGGAGGCATTGATGTGGATTTCTATGTGACCTGACCAAATGGTATCTCCTATTTTGATTTTACCATTGAAAAAGTCGGGGCCTGCATCATGATTATGGTGGCCAAACTGGATTATTTGCAGCGTTTCATTGTCAGTGGTCAGTAGCTCGTCTTGCTGGATTCTTTTGGTTTTCCAGATATAATGGAGGAAGTCTTCTTTCATGATCAATGCATTTATCGGCCGGTTATTCGATTGTAGGTACAGAAAGTATGGTCATAGATATTTTTTTCATCTGCCTGATGTTTTTCCTCATTTACTAAATCCCACTCTGAAAAATCTAATGCTGGAAAGAACGCAGTGGCTTCTTCTATATGTGTATCGACTTTTGTTAGATATAAGGTATGCCATAAGTCCTGAGTCTGGAAGTAAATATTACTCCCTCCTAAGATAAATAATTCTTTGACGCCTGCATTTTGCGCCACAGCGATACCATCCACAATAGAGTGACAAGTGATTACACCACTATGGTAGAAGGATTTATTTCTGGTAATGACAATATTAGTCCGACCAGGGAGGGGTCTACCTATGGACTCAAAACTTTTTCTCCCCATCAATACATGATGTCCTTTGGTGGTATTCTTAAAGAACTTGAGGTCATTTGGCAAATGCCAAGGCAAGTCATTATTGACACCTATCGCGAGATTATTACTTGCAGCTACTATTGCGGAAAGCTTCATGCTTTATGTTACGTACAAAAAGGCAAAGTTAATCTATTACTCGTTGTTGGAGGATGGTCTGTCTGGGTTGGGTTCTGCTTTTTCCACAACCTCAGTTACTGGTGGCAGATCTTTGGAGATAAGATCGATGTTCTTCATTTGTTCTTCTAGTATAGGTCGATTTACCTTTCCCTTGATGTGTTTTTCTATAACCAACCCCGCAATTGGTGCAGCAATATCTCCACCAAAACCAGCATTTTCCACATATACTGCCAAAGCGATTTGGGGATTTTCCTTAGGGGCAAAAGCGTAGAATACAGAGTGGTCGTCTCCATGCGGATTTTGTGATGTTCCTGTTTTCCCACAGATAGAAATGCCTGCCGTATTAGCACGGCTACCTGTACCATATAGAATAGTCCACCTCATGCCTTCTATTACGGGTTCGAAATGTTTTTGATCTATTCTGACATGTCTTTGGACTCTGTATTCTGATTTCAGCGTCATTCGCTCATCACTGAAACCTTTGATCAGGTGTGGTGTGATATAGTAACCTCTATTGGCTATGATACAAGCAAGATTGGCCATCTGCAGAGTAGTCAAGTCTAGCTCGCCTTGTCCTATGCCGATAGACATGATATAAGTAGATCGCCAGTTTGCACCTGCATTTCTGTATAGGTTGTCGTAGTATTCTGGAGTAGGTACAAATCCAGATTTTTCGCCGGGTAAGTCTATGCCTAGTTGTCGACCTAATCCAAAGTCATGCAAATGACTCCGTAATATATTGAGACCTATTTCTGGATTGCTATAGCCTTCTTTTTCTATGAGTTTTCTAACCATCTCAAAGAAGTAACTATTGCAGCTATGCATAATAGCTGATTTCACATTATCGCAAGATGTATGTTGGTGACAGCCAAAACTGAAAGTCCTGTACTCATATTGACCAAAGCATGGCACTTTTCTGTAGGGACTGAATGTGCCTTCCTGAAACGAAATCAATGAGAGCACAGGTTTGAATATAGATCCAGGTGGATAGGTGGCCGCGGTAGATCGATTGAGCAAGGGCTTTTGTAGCTTATCGCTCAGTAATTGTTTGAAGGCTTTGCCACGATCTTCATCAAGATTAAGCAAATTTGGATCATAGCCTGGACTGGATACCATAGACAATATTTCACCGGTAGAAGGCTCTATGGCAACAATACTTCCACGTTTATTTGTCATTAGTTCTTCGCAGTACTTTTGAAGATCAAGGTCTAAGGTAGAATAGAGATCCATACCTTCCTTAGATAGGGAATCCAACTTCCCCTCATTGTATGAGGCAACCTCACTTCCTAGATTATTTCTTAGCAAAAATTTGACACCTTTTGCTCCTTTTAGATTCTCTTCGTACTTTTTTTCCAAACCCGTTTTGCCGATAAAGTCTCCTCTGCGATATCCTGAGTTTTCTTTCCTAATTAGATTGAGGTCAACTTCTCCTAGATAGCCAAGCAAGTGAGGAGCTGACTCGTGTGGATAAGCCCTGATATTCCTATTGACCGGGTAAAAGCCAGGAAAACGAAACAGCTGTTCCTGAAACTTTGAATATTTAATAGGACCTATCTTGGATAGAAAAGTAGTAGGTATAGATTTGTGGTATCGGGAGTCTTTCCAATTTTTATTGATGTTTTTTACAAAAGTCTCTTTGTTTATTTCTAACAACTCACAGAATAGGGTAGTATCCATCTCTTTATCGAGATTGTTGTATATCATCTCAAGATCATAGATAGGCTTATTGTAAGTTAAGAGTTGATTATTTCGATCGTATATGTTTCCTCTGGAAGGATATCTGGTCTGTTTGTCAAGTACGGTTTTTTCTGCCAGCTTTTTGTAAGAGCTATCTAATAGTTGTAAATCCGCAGATTTATATAATAAAAGTATTGCTCCCAAGGAGAATACAATAATGATGACCAATTGTCTACTATCCAGATTCATATCAATACTTAGGATTGAAGATGAGATATCCTACCATCACTAAGAATAATGAGGCAACGAAGCTGAATATTGTTCTCAGAGCGATTTCTGTTATGTAGACAAACGAAAATGCTTCCAAACTATAGAGTGTAAATAAGTGGATAAAAAGGAATATCCCAGCGTAAGTCAGCAACCAAGTCACTCCATAATTATATGAGGTGAGCGCAGGATTTTTATATCCACTACTAGGGGATATAAATGCAAGTATATAGTATCTGACAAAAGCGACCAAAGTACAAGCACCTGCATGCACACCCAACGAATCATAGAAGACATCTACAAATAACCCTATGAGGAATGCGATTAGAATAGTGAGTGGTCTGGGCGAATTGTGCGGTAATAAAAGAATAATGATAGGATAGATGGTCAGATGGATATAATTAAAATCACCTATGGTAATATTGATTCTTTTGAGTAAGACCAATTGGATAAAGAGCACGAAGACAGCTCTTATAATATTTCTGGTGATGAGGCTATTCATTCTGTATGGTAATGAGGCTGTCCTTCTGGATCATCTTATCATATTTAATGACATATACAGATCTCGTTTCTGACAAGTCATAGTCTAGTTTTACATCTATATCAAAGTTATTATTTCCACCTAAGATTTTGAAATCACTTACCTTACCTATTCGTATATGTGGTGGAAATGAAATGCTATATCCACTGGTTACTATGGTATCCCCTATATTGACAGGGACATGTTTTGGTACATTGGTCAATTTCATTTGACGGATATCGGAAGAGGACCAGATTAGATTGCCGTGATGGCCTTTGTTTTGAATCATGGCACTGATTCGACTCTGACTGTTGATGAGCAGCATGACAGTGCAAAAGTGATCACTGGCTTGTTTGACGATGCCCACGACACCATCTTTGGAGACAACTCCCATTCCAATCTCTACGCCATCTGCTTTTCCAGCACACAGCGTAATGAAGTTGTTTCTAAGATTGATGGTCTTAGAGCAAACTCTGGCAGGTATAAGGGAATAAGCTTGTGTGGTGCTGTCTGCTGTCAACTCGTATTCCTGGAAGCTATTGTCTTCAAAAAATACACGGTAATTAATTATAGTCTGAAGCAGCTTGGCATTTTCTGTCAATAGACTATCATTCAAGGCTTTCTGACTAAAGAAATCCTCAAATTGCTGTACTTGAGAGTGTATTTTTCCTGCGAAGAGGGAAGAAGAGTTTGCCCAGATTTCTTTCTGACTCTGATTATAGTTGATTATCAAAAAAAAACTGACAAGTTGTAGGATAAGGAAAACAATCAGGGCACTATATCTGAATATGAGAAATATGAGATTCTGCATATGTCAGCATTAGTGTATTACAATGATTGTCTGTCCATAAGGAAAGTAAATCTATCGGTATTTTTTAGAGCAAGTCCTGTACCTCTAACGACGGCCTTGAGAGGATCTTCTGCTACATGGACAGTCAACTTGGTCTTACGAGATAGTCTTTCGTCTAAGCCTCTTAATAAAGCCCCACCACCAGTTAGATAAATACCATTCGTATAGATGTCCGAGGCTAATTCGGGAGGGGTATCTTCCAAGGCTTTAAGCACCGCTTCTTCTATTTTGGATACAGACTTATCTAAAGCTTCTGCCACTTCTACATAGTCTGCCATAACTTGTTTGGGAATACCAGTCAATAAATCCCGACCATTAACACCTATTTTTTCTGGTGGATTGGCCAGATGTTCCAAGGCAGAACCTATTTTGATTTTAATCATCTCTGCTGTTCGTTCACCAATAAGCAGATTGTGCTTCCTCTTCATAAAATCTACAATGTCCCGCGTAAACTCATCTCCTGCGATCCTTATAGATTGGTCTGTGATAATTCCTGATAAGGCAATGACTGCAATCTCAGTGGTTCCTCCACCGATGTCTACAATCATATTTCCTTGAGGGGCTTCTACATCCAAGCCAATTCCTAACGCAGCAGCCATAGGCTCATGTATAAGATATGTCTCTTTAGAATCAACATGATCTGCCGAATCAAAGACGGCTCTTTTTTCTACTTCTGTAATACCAGATGGAATGCAAATCACCATCTTAAGGTGTGAGAAAAATTTTTTCTTTTCTCCTATCATACCGATTAGTCCGTGGATCAGACTTTCTGCAGCTTGGAAATCGGCGATAACCCCATCTTTCAATGGTCTGATCGTTTCCAAATTTGCATGTGTTTTTTCGTGCATCAACATGGCAGCACGACCGACGGCTAGAATCTCATTAGTTTTTCTATCTATAGCAACGATAGAGGGCTCGTCAACCACCACTACTCCATCTTGAATGATTAGTGTATTAGCAGTGCCTAAATCAACGGCCAACTCTTGACGAAAAAAACTGAATAAACCCATTTATAAATAAGAGTGTGAAATGTTAAATCTTAAAACATGAATCAAATACTGTACCTTACTTGTTAAGGTTGGGACATGGGTAAATATTTGCAGTAAAAATCAAGAATGGTTTTCATCGGCTTGTCTAAGTGTTGAGATTATGAGGATCACAATTATAGTGATAAATCCTTGATTGACTGAGAGATAGACACTAATCTGATAATATTAACAGCTTAAAGTAAGCAATCATGCAGACATCTCTGAATTTTACATCTGTATAACGTTGCTAGTCAGCCTCATGTAAAGGCTATCTCTTGAAATAGCAATTAGCAGTCAATTCAAAAAAAAATTAATTGGGTTGCAAGACCACTGCAATATTATACCCAATTTGGGATCTCAAATCTAAATTTGACCCGCTAATACGGTGGAAAATGAATCTGGGTCTAAGTATCTTGTTGCTATCTCTAGCAGTTCTTCGGCAGTTATCTCCTTGATCGATTTGATATGTTTCTGATAGTCCTGGATATCCTGATGGTAGCAATTTAGATTTTTGATCAGTTCTACTTTAGCGAAAGGTCCATCTAGAAGGTGCAATGTCTGCCCCAGGATATAGCTCCGAACCATCTCCAACTCTTCCACTGGAATGAGGGAGGTTCTAAGTCGATTCAATTCATTTCTTATTTCGGCTAGTGTTGGCTCGTTAAACTGGTTATCTACATCAGCACTGATATAAAAAAAGCCATCTTCATTCCAACCATGCATAGACGCATATATGCCATAGGTATATCCTTTGTCTTCCCTAATATTACTCATTAGTCTAGACCCAAAATAGCCACCCAGCACCATCGTCAGAAACTTCATGCTGCTGTAATCAGGATGTTTTCTTTTAAAGAGTAATTTGCCGGTTTTAATAGAAGTCTGAATCTCATTTTGGGTAGATACTGATCGTCGTTCAGGTGGCGTATCTACTCTTTGAAATTGCACCTCAGGATGATGGCAATGACGCTGCATACTGCCAATTTGTTGAGTTACTGCTTCTCTGGTCTCAGCACTGTAGTGACCACTTATGAGTAGAAAGGCCTTATCCAGACCCAGATTTTTATTATAAAATTCCAGAATCTTGTCTCTGCTGATATTTTTAATATCCTCAGGTTCAGTATTATATCCATAAGGATGGGTGTGCCCAAACAGCTGCTCTGTGAGCTCACGATAAGAGAGGACATCATTCTTAGCTAGTTGGTTGGACAATCGCTGACTGTGTACTGTTGCGTATTTCTGTATTTCCTTTTCTGCAAAGGCAGGGTAGAAAACCATATGAAACCATACTGGCCAGACCTCTTTGAAGTATCTCTCAAGGACTACCAAACTAATAGAGGCATGCTCCATATTGCAGGAAGCCTTAACATTGGCGCCATAAAAGTCATAGTGGTAGGCCAATTCTTCAGCAGTATGTCTGGTAGACCCTTCTCTGATGAGGCTGAGTGTGGAGCGAGCTATAGCCTTGGATTGCTCGTGGATACGGCCTGTTCTGAAGACCAATTCTATTTTTATAATCTTCTGAGTTCCTGAATTTACTTCATATAACTGAACGCCATTAGACAATTGGCTAGTCTGTACCCCCTTTAGAGATAGGTCAAATTCAGTGTGTATTTTCGGTCCCTTCTGTCTGTCTATCATTATCTTTG
>CAZPUF010000142.1:0-8028 GCA_964589705.1 uncultured Saprospiraceae bacterium
AACAATCAGTCATCCTAGAAATCCTAATCCAGACAAAGGCATGAGCGGGTTGCGCATTGTAAGCAAAGGTCTGAGCACAGGGACCCACCATTCGCAATTGGCTATTGCATGATTCTTGGAATCAAAAATACGATACAATAAGATGCCTCCATTCCACTCCATTACAGTCGACATGGAAAAAGAACCAAAGACCATATTCCATAAACCTTGAACCAATTGCACAACCCTTAAACCATATACCCGCAAACCTTAACCCAAATATATCCTCTAACAAAAAAGTCTGGACACTCAATAGTATCCAGACTCGTATCTTTCAGGAAAATATGTTCCTATCTTAATCAAACATCTCTGTGCTTGCGAAATGAAAATTCGCCTCTATGAGAGCATTTTCATCACTATCAGATCCATGTACGGCATTTTCTCCAATGCTAGTCGCATATAATTTTCTGATTGTTCCCTCAGCTGCTTCTGCTGGATTAGTAGCACCTATTAAGGTTCTGAAATCTTCTACTGCATTGTCTTTTTGCAGAACGGCAGCGATTATAGGACCAGAAGACATAAAATCTACAAGCTCTCCGTAGAATGGTCTCTCTTTATGTACTGCATAGAATTTACCTGCCATATCCTTGCTTAGTTGCGTGTATTTCATCGCCACTATCTTAAAGCCACCTTTGTTGATATGGTTAAGAATGGCACCTATATGTCCATTTTTAACAGCATCAGGTTTGATCATCGTGAATGTAGTATTACCTGCCATTTGCTTATGTTTTTTTTGTTTAGGGCGCAAAAGTAATCAAAATGGGTATGTAGAATCAATCCTTAGATCTTATATCTTTTGAATGTATAAGTTAAAATCGTCATTTTTGTGGACAATGGAATTACAAAAGCAGGAATTAGAGGATATTAAGTCGCTTCTCAGTTATCCAAAGGCCATTACTATACTTAGCCATAGAAATCCGGATGGAGATGCCATTGGGTCTAGTTTAGGTTTGAGAGGCTATCTTAATAAGTATAACCATAATGTCAAAGTCATTTTACCCAGTGATTACCCAGATACTTTTTTATTCTTAGATGGCATTGATTCTACTATCATCTTTGATGCTGAAAAGAAAAGAGCTGAAGAAGCTATTAACGAGGCTGATATTATTTTCTGTCTGGATTTTAACTCATTAGACAGAATCGACAAGATTGCACCCTTTGTAAGAGATTCCAAAGCCAAAAAGATATTGATAGATCATCATCTTGATCCAGAACCTTTTGCAGACTACATCTATTCTGATACCTCAGCTTCATCCACTTGTGAAATGGTACTAGACTTCATCCAGCAATTAGGTGATGCTTCTAAATTGGATCCCAAAATTGGGGAAGCACTTTTTACAGGAATTATAACAGATACGGGCTCTTTCAAATATGCAACAAGATCGAAGACCTATATAGCTGCTTCTGATCTTAAAAATGTAGGCGTAGACGATTACTGGCTACAGGACAAAATATTTAATAGGGTCACCGAAAAGCAGATGAGACTGCTAGGTCATTGTTTGGCCAATCGAATGGAGGTCATACCTGAGTATAGAGCAGGTTTGATCGCCTTGACCAAAGAAGACTATTTGGCTTTTGATATAAAGAGAGGAGATACAGAAGGTATCGTGAACTATCTGCTTATGATGGATGGTATAGAAGTCGCGGCTTTTATCAGAGAGCAACCGACAATAGTTAAGCTCTCATTGCGATCAAAAGGAGATATTTCTGTACAAGAAATTTGTCGTAATCATTTTAATGGAGGAGGTCATAAGAACGCCTCAGGTGGTGCGGCATATGCTAAGTTGGAAGATATCGTGAAAAGATTCAAGACAGTGCTGCCAAAATATGTAACTAAGAGAACGGTTCCATCCAATAACTAACATTCAATATTATATCCATAATTATCATACCATGAGACTTACATCACTTTTATACATCTTGTTGCTGGCAGGTACTGTAGCAATGTTTAGTTGCCAGTCGGGCAATTCGGGAAATACCTTAGAGAATGGGTATAAGTATACCATGCATACATCTAATGAGGGTGACATCCCTGTAGTCGGTCAAGTAGTGTCATTAGACTTTCAATTAATCGATGATGCCGGAAATGTTTTGGATGATTCTAGAATGATAAATACTAATACGCCTTCTATAAAAGTACCCGAACCTGGTGATGAAGCCACTGCCAGGAATCCTATGTTGGCGATGATAAGAAAAATGACAGTAGGAGATAGTGCTACTGTTATTGTACCAACGGATTCTTTGCCCTCACCACCTGAAGATATCAAAGCGTCAGCGTTTATTTCTTATGTTGTCAAAGTCAATGCCATAGAAGACGAAGAAGTATATAGAGAGAGGATTAATAAAGAACAACTAGAAATCAGAGCAGCAGCAAAGTTTAAGGAAGAAGCGAAGAAGGAAGAGATTAAGGAGTACTTTGATAGTTACCTAGCTGGAAAGTATAAGTCCTCTACTGTGACCAATGACAACGGTCTTAAAGTAGCTATCATTAATGATAATGATGATATTAAAGCCAAGTCAGGGGATTTTGTCTCTGTGCAATACTTTGGATTTTTGAGAGATGGATCTTCATTTGATAATTCTTACAGAGCTGGCCGACCATTCACTTTTAAGATTGGACAAGGGATGGCTATTCAGGGTTGGGACTTAGGTATCCCTCAAGTGCCCAGAGGAGCAGATGCCATCTTAGACATTCCATATGAATTGGCTTATGGCGAGCAAGGTAACCCACCAGTAATCCCAGCTAAGGCTAATTTGATTTTTTATATAAATGTCGAGAGTATTAATAATCAATAATTAGCATCGCTAATAACATTATCATAATCTAAAACCAAGGACAGGATGACCACAGATCAGCATAAGGAGCTGCAGGTTCGTTTGGCGTCGTTAAGGAGCTATCTTTGACGTCGAGAATCGACTACACATCATAGAAGATAAGGAACAACAAACAGCCGATCCACAATTCTGGAATGACCCAAAAGCTGCTGAGGTGGTCATGAAGGAAATTAAGATTAATAAATTATGGGTTAATCGTTACATGACGATCAAGGAGGCCATGGATGAGTTGGAGGTCATGGTCGAATTCCAGAAGGAAGGAGAAATGACAGAAGATGAAGTGGAAGCGCAGTATCAGTCCTGCTTGAATAAATTGGAGGATACAGAATTCCGATCAACTTTAGATCAAGAGGAAGATGAGTTGTCCTGCCTTTTAGAAATAAATGCTGGTGCAGGAGGTACAGAAGCCTGTGATTGGGCGGAGATGTTATACCGTATGTATGTCATGTATGGTGAGAAGTCAGGATATAAAGTCAAGGAGCTCAATAGGGTAGATGGAGATGTTGCTGGGGTCAAATCAGTTGAGATAGAATTATCAGGCGCCTACGCTTACGGGTTGCTCAAAGGAGAGAATGGAGTACATCGTCTCGTAAGGGTAAGCCCATACAATGCACAAGGTAAGAGGATGACCTCATTTGCTTCTGTGTTCGTTCATCCTGTAATAGATAACAGCATAGAGATAGAAGTTAATCCAGCCGACTTAGAGTGGGATACTTTCCGTGCAAGTGGTGCTGGAGGACAACATGTCAATAAAACAGAATCAGCAGTCAGATGCCGACACCTACCCTCGGGCATCGTAGTAGAATGTCAGGCTGAGCGAAGTCAACATATGAATCGAGAGAAAGCGATAGACATGCTTAAGTCAAGACTCTATGAAAGAGCACTTGAGGAAAAGCGGGTAGCAAAGAATGAGACTGAAGCAACTAAAATGAAGAATGAGTGGGGATCGCAAATTCGCTCTTATGTACTTGATGACAGACGAGTCAAAGATCATCGTACTAATCATGAGAATAGGAATACGGATGCCGTATTAAATGGAGACCTTGAGAGTTTTCTTAAAGCCTTCCTAATGTGGGATGGCTCAAGATAATCTGAAGTAAGTATCATGGAGAATAACAACACACCACAATCTGAAGCCCCACAGAATATCAATAGCAAAGATGTCTTGGCTTACTTTAAAAATTTGACCAAGGAGATTTTGGACCTTGATCATGGTGTGGATAAGTGGGGGACGATTAATGAAGTCAAAGCGAAGCAGTCTATGTCAGGGGCTAATGCCTGGATGCTAATGTGTAGTATCATGATTGCGTCGATTGGTTTGAATCTGGATAGTCAGGCAGTAATCATTGGAGCGATGCTGATCTCACCGCTGATGTCGCCTATACTGGGAGTGGGAGTTGCCGTTGGTATTAATGATAAGGATGCTTTGTATAATGCACTGATGCATTTTGCAGCAGCTATTGTTATTGCTTTAGTGACATCTATTTTCTATTTCTTTTTGACGCCTCTTGATGAATTTACTGGTCAGATTCAAGCCAGGACAGAACCTACCTTTCTAGATGTATTGATCGCCATTTTTGGCGGGATAGCTGGCATTGTATCTATAGCACGTAAAGATATATCGACGACTTTGCCAGGGGTAGCGATAGCAACGGCACTCATGCCACCACTCTGTGTTACAGGATATGGTCTGGCCAATGGATCATGGGAGATAGCCTCCAAGGCCTTTTATCTTTTCTTTCTTAATTCATTCTTTGTAGCTTTTGTGACCTACCTGATGACAAGGTATCTAGGCTTTCCGTATAGAAAGTACGCATCCAAGGCAGAGCGCAGAAATAATATTCTGATTGTCTCTGTGGTCAGCTTAATTTTGACAATACCAAGTGTGCTGATATTTCTAAATGTGTATCAAAAATATCAGGACGAAAAAACGGTGACATTGTTTTTGGATGAGCATATTGGTGATAATCAGATCTATCTAGATGACTATCAACTATTGAGATTTGAAGATGGATCAAAAAAGTTAATACTAAAAGTATATGGTGATTCTATAAGAAAGGATAAAGCAACTTTTTATGAAGATAGATTGACATCTATGGAGATGGAAAATGTTGATGTCGAAATTATTCCAACCTCTGAAATAAATCTTGATAAAGTCAGACAACTTGAATTGGAGCTCTCCGAAGTAGGGGATAGGATCAATAATCAAATCATCGAACTCAACAAAGAAAAGGAAGAGCAAAGAGTCGCGGCGACTATTGTGAGCCTGGAAGATAATCTAATGCAATTTGATTCTACCTATGTCAGCAATGTCTACCGAGAAGTAAAAATATTCATACCTGAAATAAAATCTCTTGATATTGGAGTTGTGAATTCTGTATCTGAAAATCAAACATCTACGAAGATACCACTCATAGTAGCCAAGTGGGATAAACCTAAAAAGGCAGAAGTAGAAAAATTAAAAAGATTTATTGAAGCTAAATATCAGTTGGATACAATCAAGTTGGTTATTAATTGATAGATTTTAGAACTTGAGCGATTACAGCATCCATGTCAAAAGGTGCCTCTTTCTGCACACCTGTTCTCAAAATCATTAAGTCCTGTGATGGAAACATGAATACATATTGTCCATCATACCCAGAGAAATAATACATATTTGATGGGGCTGAAGGATACTCAGATTGAGAAGTGTTGAGCCATATCTGTCCTCCATAATCAGATTCTACAGTAGGTGAGATGCAATAATCAATGAAACTACTGTCTATGAGTTGTTCACCATTCCAATGCCCTTTGTGCATGTACAGCATGCCCAGCTTGGCCCAGTCTCGCATCTTAGCATAACCAAAGGAGGACATGATCATATTACCCGCCTCATCTATTTCAATATGTGCATCTGCTATACCTAACTTAGTGAATAAGGCCTTATTGGGGTAAGATAGATAAGAGGACAAGTCATCTAGTTCTTGTCTGATGATTCCACTGATCAAATTGGTAGTGCCACTCGAATACTCCCAGACAGTCCCAGGCTTGCTTTCCGATTTTTTACCTCTTACAAAAGAAAGGAAATTCTCTTCCTTGAAGAGACCTTGTGTCACATCACACACTTCCTCGTATTCTTCAGTCCATTCCAATCCAGAAGTCATATTGAGCAGATGCTTAAGTCGGATATTTTGTCGTTCATCTGCGGCCCATTCAGGAAACAAATTATCTTGTTCTAAACTTAATTTTCTGTCCCTAATAAGTGTCCCAATTAGTAGAGCAGAAATTGATTTTGTCATCGACCAACCTAATATTTCTGTTTCACTATTATAGCCAGCGGCATAACCTTCCAGAACGATCGAATCTTTATGAATTACCATCAATCCAGTAGTTTGCTTTAGCCATTCTCCATCTTTATCCATGGCTAGTCTTACCGCTTCTTTTAAGTTAGGATCGGATGGTGACATTGATTTAGAGACTGGGAGAGGTGTGGATTCTGTCAAGGAATCCGATGAGCGACTCAATTCTATGTTATAGTCATCTACACCATGGATGAGTACACAACCTAAGTTTTTCTTATAGACAGCTGTGTTTGTTCCGAGACCGAATATTGAAGCTGTAACTCTATCTTCTCCAGAGACTTTTGTTGAGATAAGATTCAGTGGAGAAATATTAAATTCCGTAGAGCTTATCTCATCCAAATCTCGTCCTGCCATGAAATGATAAGTACAAGCCTTTTTGGCAACAAATCCTGAGCCTACACTTATCTGAGAGATCGCCTCATCTTTATATAATAGAATAAGGATTGCAACCAATATTATAAGTCCGCCAAGAAAGTAAAGGAGCCATCTTAGAAGTTTAGATTTCCTATTGCTCAATTCTTTTTCTTTTTAAATGGATTCCAGTTATTTAGTTTTTCCTTCAAGGAATCTATTTCAGTTGTAGCTTCTTTTCCAAGAACATCCTTGGCAGCTTTACCTACCTTGTCTTCCAACTTCTCAGTGACCACGCTGGTTACAGTACTGTCTACTTTGCCTTTCAATTTATCCTTTATGGCATCCTTTTGCTTATCCAGCTCTGACTTGATAGCATCTTCTGCTTTGGTTTTTGCTTTGTCAACTTGAGTTTCCACTACAGTTCTAACTGTATCTTTTATCTCCTCAGTTTTGTTTTCCAATTCTGTTCTTATGGTGTCCTTAAGTATCTCTACTTGATTATGGACTTCATCAGTAATTGTTTCTCTAAGAGTCTTGCCTCCAGAACCCACAGGAAGCACTTTGATTTTTGGATTCTTCAACGTTCCTGTTATGAAAATATCCAGATATATCAGATCTCCTAAATCAATATTAACACCTCTCTTTGTTGCTTCTTCTTCCAGATAACCCATTCCAAATTCGAGATTTTTCCCAAGCTTATCTTTCTTTAGTTTGTCTCTTGGAATGACAGCATTAATCGTATAATCTAGTTCCTGACTTATGCTGTGAGTCCCGCCTACAGTAAAGGCCATATCATCTATTTTGTGCTCATGTGGTTTGAGAATGACTTTTCCATCTTTGACTTCAAACCAATTCTTACTTCCTTTAATATCTAGATTCGAGAGTTTGTCTATGCCGATAGCGTTACCAATATTTTCTAATGGTCCAAAACCAGAAATTCTTCCCTTCAATGTTTCCAAATAACCAGATGCTGTAACTTGGTCTAACTCAGGTAACATATCCTGGCCAAGCGGTCCTCCGAAAACTAAAGTTGAGTGAAATAGTCCATTGATATATTCTGCTACTGGTACAAGAATCTTAAATGACGGTGAAGTCTCAAATACCTTTGAAAAATTCAAGCTGTTCAGATCTAGCTTGACATCGAACAGTGGCGTAACAGGATCTGAGGTATCATAGATTCCATCTAAAAGAATCTTACCATCCATAGCCTTTGCTTGACCATCAACTAGCTGGGCAACACTGTTGTTGATAGCAATTTTACCTTTTACATCATTAAGTATGTAGTTATCATACCTTAATTCATTGATTTCTGGATAGATATCTATAGCCAAGTTTTCAGGGACAAGTACAGCTTCACTGGTGTCATCACTTACCTCAGATTCAGAAATATATTTATTGGCGTCAATTTTATTAGCATCAAAGAATAGTTTGCCTCGTAATTTTTCATCTAGGAAGACAT
>CAZPUF010000143.1:0-7966 GCA_964589705.1 uncultured Saprospiraceae bacterium
GTATTAGCTCAGGCTATGGTTGCAGCAGGTATGAAGTATGTAGCTGCAGGAGCTAACCCAATGGACTTAAAGCGTGGGATAGACAAAGCAGTTGCTACCGTCGTGAAAAATCTTCAAAAGTCGTCTACTGTTGTCGGTAACGATTTTAAGAAAATTGAACAAGTAGGATCTATATCTGCTAATAATGACAAAGAAATAGGCGCTCTTATTGCCGATGCTATGAAAAGAGTTTCCAAAGACGGTGTAATTACGGTAGAAGAAGCTAAAGGAACAGACACATACGTGGATGAGGTATTAGGAATGCAGTTTGACAGAGGTTATTTGTCTCCTTACTTTATCACAAATACTCAGAAAATGACAGCTGAGTACGATAATCCACTTGTATTGATCCATGATAAGAAAATCAGTAATGTACAAGACATCGTGCCTGTATTAGAAAAAGCATCTCAGGCAGGAAGACCACTAATGATTATTTCAGAGGATGTTGATTCTCAAGCTTTAGGTGTACTCGTTGTTAACAGATTGAGAGGAGGACTTAAGGTCATCGCGGTTAAAGCTCCAGGATTTGGAGACAGAAGAAAAGCAATGTTAGAAGATATTGCTATCCTTACAGGAGGTACAGTCTTATCCGAAGAGCAAGGATATAAGCTTGAAAATGCTGAATTAGAACACCTTGGAACTTGCGATAAGATCCAAGTAGACAAAGACAACACGACTATAGTCAATGGTTCTGGAAAGCAATCTCAGATCAATGCAAGAATCAAGCAGATCCGACAACAAATAGAAACAACCACTTCTGATTATGACAGAGAAAAACTTCAAGAAAGATTAGCGAAGTTATCTGGAGGAGTGGCAGTATTATATGTTGGTGCTGCTACGGAAGTAGAAATGAAGGAGAAAAAAGACAGAGTAGATGATGCTCTTCATGCCACCAGAGCTGCTGTAGAAGAAGGAATCGTAACAGGTGGTGGTGTGGCACTCATCAGAACTATGAAATCACTGTCAAAAGTAGAATCTGAAAATGAAGACCAAGAGATGGGAGTCCAAATCGTTAAGAAAGCATTAGAAGCGCCACTTAGAGCCATTGCGACTAATGCAGGTGTAGATGGATCAGTCGTTCTTCAAAATGTACTTAACAGCACTGGGTCTAATGGATATAACGCTAGAATAGATAAGTACCAAGACTTAAAAAGAGCTGGTGTGATCGATCCTACAAAAGTAACAAGAGTAGCCATCGAAAATGCAGGTTCCATCGCAGGTATGATTTTGACAACTGAGTGTGTAATCAATGACATGAAGGAAGATAATCCACCACCAATGATGCCTCCTGGTGGAGGAATGGGTGGAATGATGTAAGAAATCTTTCTATATAAAAAAACAAAAGAGGCTAGCTACATGTGGTTAGCCTCTTTTTTTTAGTGTTCAAGTATAGTGAGCCGTCTGGCTTGAATATAGCGACCTTCACTATCCTTAATATTGTAGAGATATATACCTTTTGGTAAATAAGGCAGACCCCAAGAGAAGACATCTTCTTCTCCGTTAACGAAAGTAGAAGCCCACAATCTTTTGCCAACTACGTTGAAGATAGATACTTCATATTCCCCAATTTCTTGGCCAACCATTTTGATATTCAATTCGTCATAGGTGGGATTGGGATATACATACACATGCTTTCTATTAGTATTGCACTCAGGAAGGCTCATTCCTTTGACCTTCATATAAAATTCAATCGACGCATCCGGAGAGTCATATTTGATGATGGCAGGTATTGATTCATTATTAGTATAATACGATACAAAATCAGTCCTTGATTTCTCAAATTGAATAATCTCATTTGGAATTTCATCTAATGATATAGCTTGCCATTCGCCATCCTTCTTCCCCCCTAATTCCTCTACATACTCAATATAGTTTGTACGTACACTATGAAAATACTGATCATCAAAACGGCTTAATCGATTATAATCAAGGTATTGAGAATTGTACTTGATTCTGAGTTTCAATCTAAGTCTTTCATATCCAAATATCTGGCACCAGATCATTAGAGGTTCATCTACATCCAGAACATCATATTCAAGGTATATATCTTCCACACCATTGTGGCTGGTCTTAACTGGATCTTGAAGATTGATTAAAGGGATACCATTTCTAAATTGGACATAATCGGTTTGTTTATCAAGATATGTAATACCCTTTCTGATTCCTTTGATCAAGAGTACATTGTCATTATATCCAAGAGTAATGCCTTTACCATCCAGATTCAAAAATTCAAAATCGGTTCTTGGCATTTCAGAATCAGTTACCGCCATTGTCGATAAACAAGGAAAATCTATGTTATAAAAATTGACCTGTTGCTCTAATGTTTGGCTAAAGTCCACCAAAGTTCTATACATAAAAAGGGTATCTGAAATTTGAGGTAGTTGAAGTTGAGCATATAATAAACTCTTGCTTATCAATACAGTCAATAAAATACTAAGGTACCATCTCTTCATATCATCTGTAATTCTACATACTTAGAATAAGCACCATTAGCTTCAATCAGTTCTTCATGACTACCAGACTCAGTAATTTGTCCATTATTGAGAAATAAGATACGATCTACATCTTTGATCGTAGATAATCGGTGAGCAACGATTATCGCAGATCTATCTGTCATGGCTTTCGTAATAGCAGTACTTACCTGATGTTCCGCATGAGGATCCAAAGCAGATGTTGGCTCATCCAACAAGAGAAGTTCTGGATCTTCCAAGAGTGCTCTTGCTATGGTAATTCTTTGTCTTTCTCCACCACTTAATTTTGCACCCCTATCCCCTATTTGAGTTTGTAATCCATTGGGCAAACTTTGAATATACTCTGAAATCGAAGCGGCGTCCAAACAATCATTTAAATTCATCCTGTCCTCTGAAGCTCTGAATAAGGTAATATTTTCTTCTATCGTACCATTAAATAAAAAAGGTATTTGGGTCACCAATCCTATTTGGCGGTAATAGCTCTCTGTGCTTATTTGATTGAGATTGTGACCATCGACCATAATTTCACCTTTAGTGGGTCTGAGGCGCTTAAGGAGCAAATTAAGGATGGTTGACTTTCCAGTACCGGAATCTCCAACAATTGCAATCTTTTCACCTCTTCTAATGACCAAATTCAGATTTGTCAGCACATTTTGCTCATTGAAAGCAAAAGACACATTTTTAAAAGTAATACTCTCTTTAAAAGAAAAGGTCTGGTTTCCATCATCTAACACACTTGCACTATTGGGCCCTATTACCTGTTCTAAGCGTTCTAAAGAAGCACTACCCTTTCTGATATGATATATGGCAGTAGAAAAGCTCTTGAGCGGTTCTATTACATGATAAAAAGCGAAAATAAAGGCAAAAAAGGCTTCCGGTCTTAATGTATTCGCGAATACCAACCGAGCACCATACCACAAGAGTACCACAACAACGCCAACCCCCAGAAACTCGGAGAGTGGAGAGGAGAGCTCTTGCCGTCTTGATACTTTATCATATGTCTTACTATAATCAGCATTGATAGCACCAAAGATCTTCTTCCATTTGGGTACTACTCTAAATACATTGAGCACTGTGGATCCATCTAAAGTCTCATCTGTAACTGCAGTTACTTGAGATAGCGAGTCTTGGAGACTAGCAGAATTTTTTTTTAAAGACCGGCTTAATGTTCCAATGACCCCAACAGTGAATAACATCAGTACAAAAACAAATAGTGTCAGTCCGCTATGAATACTGAGCATTAATAGCACACTACCTATAATAATGATTGGTGATTTTATTACAGCTTGAATAAATCTAAGAATACTCCATTCTACCTCTTGCACATCAGATGTCATCCTTGTAATCAAATCTCCTCTCATCGCTTGATTTTGCGCTGAATGGGATAAACTGAGGTATTTAGTATAAAGCTGTTGCCTAAGATCAGTCATGACACCACTCCTCACTGGAACCATAAAATAGACAGCCATGTATCTGAACAAGTTTTTAAAGAAGAAGGTCAATACCAGAAATGCGCAAGTAAAAACCAATGCTTTTTGAGGACCGTGAGCTTGGATAAGCTGGACAAAATAATATTCTAACCACCCTATGACATCCAAAGATGAATCAGGCTTAACTGATTGGGATGGTGTAGTAGAAAATAGAAAATGAAAGAAAGGAATAACCAATGGTATAGAAATAACAGTAAAAATGACCATCAAGACATGTGAAATCAAACTTAACCAGACCTGTGATTTGTACTGGGATAGGAGATTCAGAATTCTCTTGATGTCTGACATCGATAATTAATTACTGAGTGTGGCGACTATGCTTTATCTAACATCAAATGAATCTACTTTATTGGATTCATGACAGCATAATTTGATCTATTCAGGCTTTAGATCAAAATCGTCTAGTAGCTTAGTCGTTACATTTCCAGTAAGGAATCTTTCATCCTTCATGAGTTGCTTATGAAATGGCAAGGTTGTCTTAATGCCTTCTATGATAAACTCATCTAGAGCACGCTGCATCTTCAGAATGCATTCATCCCTAGTTTCGGCTCGGCAAATGAGCTTTGCAATCATAGAATCATAATAAGGTGGAACGGTGTAGCCTGCAAAAGCATGTGTGTCCACTCTGACTCCATGACCTTTTGGACTATGAAATGAAGAAATATGACCTGGGTTAGGTCTAAAATCATGATACGGATCCTCTGCATTTATTCTGACTTCAATCGCGTGCATATCCGGATAATAATTTTTACCAGATATCTTATCACCTGCCGCCACCTTAATTTGCTCCTTGATTAGATCTCTATTGATAACTTCTTCTGTAACTGTATGCTCTACCTGAATTCTGGTATTCATTTCCATGAAGTAGAATTTCTTATACTTGTCTACTAGAAATTCCACAGTCCCTACACCTTCATAATCAATAGCTTTTGCTGCTTTTATCGCAGCCTTTCCCATCTTATCTCTTAGTTTTTTGTCCAAAAAAGGAGATGGTGACTCCTCTACAAGTTTTTGGTGCCTTCGTTGTACTGAGCAATCTCTTTCTGAAAGGTGAGCCACATTTCCATGTTGATCTCCAATGACCTGGATTTCGATGTGCCTTGGTTCCTCAACAAATTTTTCGAGATACATAGCGCTATTGCCAAATGCTGCTGCAGCCTCCGTTTGAGCTCGTTCCAGTTGTTCAGCAAATTCTTGGTCATTATTGACTATTCTCATTCCTTTCCCGCCACCTCCGGCTGTAGCTTTAAGTATAACGGGATATCCTATTTGTTTGGCTATTTTAAGCCCTTCTTTGACAGTCTTCACCTCTCCATCTGAACCAGGCACAACAGGCACCTTGGCCTTAATCATGGTATCCTTGGCAGTGATTTTATCACCCATCATTTGGATCATCTTTGCTGTCGGACCTATAAACTTAATGCCATACTCTTCGCAGACTTCAGCAAAGCCAGCATTCTCAGCCAAAAATCCATATCCAGGATGCACTGCATCAGCATTAGTTATTTCTACTGCAGCCATTATTTTGGGTATACTGAGGTAAGATTCAGCAGAACTTGGAGGTCCTATACATACTGCTTCATCTGCGAATCTCACATGCAAACTTTCCTTATCTGCAGTACTATATATGGCAACTGTACTAATACCCATCTCCTTACATGTTCTTATAACTCGTAAGGCTATTTCTCCTCTATTAGCAATGAGAACTTTTTTAAACATGTTTAGATTTTTAGGTGTACGGTTATTTGATTATTTCTAACCGGTAGGATCTACAAGAAATAGTACCTGATCGTATTCTACTGGAGAAGCATCGTCTACCATTACCTTGACAATTTTACCACTGACTTCGCTTTCTATCTCATTGAACAACTTCATTGCTTCCACAATACATACGACAGAGCCCTCTGATATTTTATCCCCAATAGCGACAAATGGCGGCTTATCCGGACCAGATGAACGATAGAATGTACCAACTATTGGAGATTTTATCTCCAATAAATTCGCTGTACTTTCTGCAGTTGCTGGTGCTGTTGTAGCTTGCTCCGCAGCAGGTGGGTTTTCCGCAGCTATTATCGGTGCCGCAGCTTGCACAGGTATAGCTTGAGGAGCCATAATTGTTTGCTGAACTGCTTTGTTCTTGGTATAACTTGCTGTTCTAACAGTAATTTCAAAATCTCCATCCTTGATTCTTATCTCAGACAGATCATACTCGGACATCTGCTTAAGCAAGCTCTGAATTTCCTTGTAAGTCATGGTTTATTTTTTAATTCTTTCCACATAGGCTCTGGTCTTGGTATCTACCTTAACCATGTCACCCTCATTGATGAAAATTGGGACTTTAATTTGTGCACCTGATTCTACAGTAGCCGGCTTAGTCGCATTTGTTGCAGTATTACCTTTAACTCCTGGCTCCGTGTAGGTAATGGCAAGAGTTACATATTGTGGTAAATCTATAGTAAGAGGTGTTTCTTTCTCAGCATGGAATAATATGTCTACATTTTCACCATCTTTCAATAAATCTCCATTTTCTATCATTTTACCTTCTATCATCACTTGCTCATAAGTTTCTGTATTCATGAAGTTAAAGTCGTCTCCATCTTTGTACAAAAACTGATATACTCTTCTCTCTACACGAACTACATCTATCTTATGTCCTGCAGGAAAGGTATTATCGATTACTTTTCCATTTGTCAGACTCTTTAGTTTCGTTCGAACAAATGCTGGCCCTTTCCCTGGCTTAACATGCAGAAATTCTACGATTTTATAAACGTCATGATTATAATTAAGACAAAGTCCGTTTTTAATATCTGAAGTATTAGCCATCCTAACCTTTATATTTTTAAATAAGACACAAAATAGGTATTCTGATTCTATTTTATCCTAGACCTAATAAGCCCATGTTAACAAAACTGCACCCCAGGTAAATCCACCTCCAAATGCTGTAAGGATGATTTTATCACCTTTCTTAAATAAATGCTCAAAGTCATTTATGCACATTGGGATAGTAGCCGCAGTTGTATTACCGTATTTTTCAATATTGATGAGCACCTTTTCTGGCGAAAGCCCAATATAATCGCCAACCCCTTGTATAATTCTTAGGTTAGCTTGGTGGGGAATCAAATAGTCAACATCATCGACTTTAAGATTATTTCTTTCTAATACTTCTTGGATACTCTCAGCCATACCCTTTATCGCTGCTTTAAATACAACTCTTCCTTCCTGATATACACTATGATGCTTATTTTTCACTGTCTCCTCTGATGCTGGATTAAGACTACCTCCCGCTTTCATATGTAGATAAGACACTCCTGAGCCATCAGCTTTAAGAACAGCATCTTGTATACCATGTGCTTCTTCATCACTTGGCTCTAATAATACAGCTCCAGCACCATCTCCGAAGAGAATACAAGTTGTCCTGTCATCATAATTGATGATACTTGACATTTTATCTGCCCCAACTACTACAACTTTTTTGTAGGTTCCAGTCTCTACAAACTTTGAGGCTGTTGTAATCGAGTATATAAATCCAGAGCAAGCAGCATTAATATCAAAACCAAAGGCGTTTGTAGCTCCTATCTTGTTAGCAATGAGGTTGGCTGTATCAGGAAATGGAAAATCTGCTGTAACAGTGCCTACAACGATTAAATCAATCTCTTCAGCGGATATCCCTCTTTTCTCTAGTAATTGATTGACCGCCTCTACTCCCATGTCACTTGTAGCCTTAGTCGGGTCCTTAAGTATGTGCCTCTGCTTGATACCAGTACGTGATACAATCCACTCATCATTTGTATCTACCATCCTTTCCAAATCCTTATTCGTTATCACATCAGGTGGTACATAGCCAGAAACAGCGGTAATAGCAGCTTTTATTAGAGACATACATTCATTTTTGAAGGAATCGGCAAATAAACGAAAATTTATAGTCTAACTAATCACTAAAAGTCAAATAAGATATTAGTGCATATT
>CAZPUF010000144.1:0-7916 GCA_964589705.1 uncultured Saprospiraceae bacterium
CTGTGGCTCAGACACTGCACCAAATTGCTGACAGTATCCACAAGCGCTCTATGGTGATCATCTTCAGTGATATGTTGGACAGGTCTGATGATACAGATAGTATTTTTGCTGCTCTTCAGCACTTGAAGTATAATAAGCATGAAGTGGTCCTTTTTCATGTAATCGATAAGAAATATGAGGAAGACTTTGAGTTTGAAAACAGACCACATGAGTTTATAGATCTTGAGTCTGGAGAAAGAGTAAAGCTTCAATCCAATCAAGTCCGCGAATTTTATCAAGAGAAAACCAAAGCCTACAAGGAAGCACTTAAGATGAAGTGCTTGCAATTTAAAATAGATTTTATAGAGACAGATATACGAAAAGGATTCGTTCCAATTTTAGAAACCTATTTAGTCAAGCGGAAAAAAATGTCTGTTTAATAGGCTTACAAATCAAGATAATGAATAAAAAACAAGCTCCTATTAAAATATCTCAACTTACCACAACAGCTCCAAAAGGATTGGAGAAGAAGGATATAAAGAAAGAGACTGAGAAGATGGCAAAAGAGATAGGTGAACTAATAACCAAAATGTACGCTAATAAGAAATACTCTTTATTAGTTGTGCTACAAGGTATGGATAGCAGTGGAAAGGATGGCGTCTCTAAGAACGTATTTTCATTCACCTCCCCCACTATGGTATCCGCTTATGGGTTTACCAAGCCAAGTAAGGAAGAGTTTGCACATGATTTTCTGTGGAGAGCACACAAGCAAGCTCCTAAAAAAGGAGAAGTTAAAATATTTGTTAGGTCCCACTATGAGGACGTACTTATTCAGCGAGTTCATAAGTGGATCAATAAGAAGAAGGTAGACAATAGGTTTGATGCTATCAATGCATGGGAAAGACTATTGCAAGATGATAATGACACCATAGTCATGAAATTCTTTCTGAATCTTAGCAAGGCAAGACAAAAGGAGAAGCTAACAGAACGTATAGAAGTGCCTGAAAAGAACTATAAGCATAATGATGGTGACTGGGAAGAAAGAAAACATTGGACTAAGTATATGAGGGCCTATGAAGATGTACTTAATAGGTCTGAAATACCTTGGTATATAGTGCCAGCTGATTCCAGATGGTACAGAAATTACTTTGTAGCAAAGGAGGTCCTTAAGAAACTGAAATCACTTAAAGAGACCTTTCCAGTACTTGAGCAACCTCCACAAATCGATATAGCACGTGGCTAATCTTCCTCCTGAGTTAGACAAAGTTCGATTGGATAAGTGGATGTGGTCAGTAAGAATATTTAAGTCCAGGTCCAAAGCAACTGACGCCTGTAAAAAAGGCAGAGTGCGGATGGGAGAAAATATTCTAAAGCCCTCCAGTATGCTAAGAGTTGGAGATGTCATAGATATCAGAAAAGATGGATTCAACCTCACCTTTAAAGCAAAGACCCTAATCAATAAAAGAGTTTCAGCAACGCTTGCACAACCGTGCTATGATAATATGACACCAGAAGAGGAACTGAATAAATTCAAAGATTGGTTTATTGGTAAGGCCCCAGCTGAGCGCCGAGAAAAAGGTGCCGGACGACCTACAAAAAGAGAACGTCGAGATATAGATGATTATAAAGACGAAATATTTCTTGATAGTTGGTTTGATGAATAAGCCTTACTGGGGACATTCCCATTGCCAATCTGTAATTGGACTGCCCGTACCACTCAAGCTATAATGCCACCACTCACTTTTGATTGATTTAAATCCAGCAACTTCCATAGTCGATTTTAAAAATGCTCTATTGTCTAAAACCTGTTTTGGGTGTTTGTAATTATCATGCCTTGAGCTAGAGCCAAACTCATCAAAGTCAGATCCCATATTTAATTCATTGCCGTCTGGACCCACTAAGGTCAAGTCCACAGCAGCGCCTCTGTTATGCATAGATCCTTTAGTCGGATTGGCCACATAGGTTTCATCTGGTACAATGTCCCATAATTTTTGCTGAGCTTGTAGTGGTCTGTAACAATCAAAGAGTTTAATTCTGAGTCCTTTGGAAAGTAACAGTTGTTGATTGATCTGGACAAGTTTTTTTGCAATAGGTCTTCTTAGAAAGCACCGGGCACAAGGATATATGACAGTTTCTGTAAAGTTATTTAGAGTAGCATATCGAAGATCTAAGACAATAGAATCAGATAAGGTTAGCTCTGTCCATATTGATGTATCGTAGTCAAGGGTAACTTTCCGCATGGGCTCAATGTCCATGCAAACATCCATCTCTATTTTACTTGCTTCTGCCTTAGACTCAGAATAATTACGTGCACTGTCTGCCCTACAGCCAATTAAGAGAGCAATAAGAAATAAGCCTTGTCTAAGCAAAAGAAGGTGACACTTTAAGGTCTTTACTTGCCTTCGTATAAGTGTAGAACCCTTCACCTGTTTTTTTACCTAATTTATTAGCAGTGACCATATTTACCAATAATGGACATGGGGCATATTTAGGATTACCAAATCCGTCATACAGCACATGTAGAATAGATAAGCAAACATCCAATCCGATGAAATCAGCTAATTGTAATGGTCCCATTGGATGTGCCATTCCAAGCTTCATAATCAAGTCAATTTCTTCTACACCTGCGACCCCTTCATACAGTGAGTAAATTGCTTCATTAATCATCGGCATTAGGATTCTATTGGCTATGAATGCTGGATAGTCATTCACTTCTACAGGCTTCTTGTTAAGTTTTTTGGAAAGTTCTATGATAGTCATCGTCGTCTCCTCGGAGGTAGCGTATCCTTTTATGACTTCCACTAATTTCATAATCGGCACAGGATTCATAAAATGCATGCCGATTATCTTCTCTGGTCGACTAGTGCCTGACGCTATCTTGGTGATAGAGATAGAAGAGGTATTACTGGCAAGGATGCAATTCTTTGGTGCAAATTCATCCAATGATTTGAATATCTTCAATTTGATGTCCAGATTTTCTGAGGCAGCCTCTATTACCAAATCTGCATTTTTGACTGCAGACTCAATTTGTGTATGCGTTGTAATATTGGCTATCGTCTCTTGTTTGGTGGATTCCTTTATCTTCTCCTTAGCTACCATTCTCCAAAGATTCTTATCAATTGTCTCCAATGCCTTTTCGAGTCTTTCATTAGATACATCTACCAGAGATACTTTAAATCCATGCATAGCAAATACATGAGCTATTCCGTTTCCCATAGTACCTGCACCTATAACTGCGATATTCTCCATTTTATACTTTATTATTACCCAATATTTTGGGGCTGATTTTTAAATTTTGACTAAAATAGATAATACTTTCATGCCGATGAAATTAATTGTAGAAAGTGGGTCCACTAAGTCGAAATGGATGCTGTTGGACAAAGGGAAGGTGATAGATGAGCAGATATTGTCAGGTATTAATGCCACATCGAACCCTAATAGCCTAGTACATATATCAGAGTATCAGCTAGCTGGAAAAAATGAGATCGATGAGATATTTTTCTACGGAGCCGGAGTGTCCAGCGATGATGCAAGAGCACATCTAGGTAAGGCACTCAGATCAAAATTTGGAGATGTAGAGGTGGCAATGTTACATGATATCCTAGCTGCCGCTCGTTCTATGTCTGATGGTAGCAAGTCAATCACATCTATTCTAGGTACGGGTACCAACACAGTAGTCTATGATGGGGAGAATATTGTGGAGAACAGAAAAGCCCTAGGGTACCTCATGGCGGATTTCGGTTCAGGTTTTCATATAGGTAAGATATTGATATGGAAGTATTATAACTATTTGATGTCAGAGGAGGATACGGCCTTGTTTAAAGAAAAATATATCTCAGAGGATAAAGATTTTATATTCGGCATCTACACCAGTGATAAACCAAATTTTGAGGTTGCCTCTATGTCTAAATTTTTAAATGATTGTAGTCCTTCACTTAAGGAACAAGTATTGGATGAGGCCTTTACCATTTTTGTCCAAAATCAAATCAGGCCCTTGGACGGACATGAGCAATTACCTTTACATTTTGTTGGTAGTATCAGTGAAGTTTTTAGAGATCAACTTGAGGCTGTTATACGAAGAGAAGGCTTAGTTATGGGTGAGATTAGTGGAGATCCATCTCCAGGGCTCATAGCTTACCATACAAAATCATAACTTGCAATCCCATAAGTCAAAAATCCATTAACCTATAAATCAAGTGTATGAAGAGAATTGCCCTACTCACATCCGGTGGAGATGCTCCTGGCATGAATGCAGCAATTAGAGCTGTTGTTCGGACAGCAATATATAATGGCGTAGAAGTGTATGGAATCTATCGTGGCTATGATGGACTGATCAATATGGATATGAAAAAGCTTTCAAAATCTGATGTAGCTAACATTATACACAGAGGAGGCACTGTCTTAAAGACTGCACGTAGTGAAGCATTCAGAACTAAAGAAGGAAGAAGTAAGGCATTTCAATCGCTTGAATCGCAATCAATAGAAGGTCTGATTGTTATAGGTGGTAATGGAACCTATACTGGTGCGCTCAAGTTGTCAGACGAACATGATGTTAATGTAGTTGGTATTCCTGGTACTATAGATAATGATATCTATGGTACAGATTACAGCATAGGATTTGATACAGCAATAAATACAGCCATTGATGCTGTAGATAAGATTAGAGACACAGCAGATTCTCACTCGAGATTATTCTTTATAGAAGTCATGGGGCGACATTCTGGTTATATCGCTTTACATACAGGTATTGGTAGTGGAGCCTCTGCTGTTTTCCTTCCTGAGAAAGAAAATTCAGTACTTGAATATATTGATACCCTATACAAAGGAGCTAGGAGGAGTAAATTATTCAACCTGGTGATTGTCGCTGAAGGAAATACCTTCGGTAATGCTAATGAGATTGCCAAGGTGGTTAGTGATAAATATGAGAAGTTAGATGTCAAAACAACAATCATCGGGCATCTTCAGAGAGGCGGCTCCCCTACTGCGAGCGACCGTGTACTTTCTAGTCAACTAGGTTATCATGCCGTAGAAGGCTTATTGGCGGGGCAGTCCAAAGTGGCGGTAGGCATAGTGAATAAGGAAGTGACTTATACAGAACTGGTCAAAGCGATTTCTTTAAAGAAAGCTCCAGATGATAACATGATCCAGATGTCAGAAATTCTTGCTTTATGATTACGGAAGTCAAGACTACGGTATCCACAAAAGAGCAAGCAACAATACTTGGAAAGCAATTGTTAGATTCCAATCTGGTAGTTTGTGTACATACTTCTGCAATTACTAGCCAATATAATTGGAAGGGGAAATATTATGAAGAGGACGAGTATTTGATCTCTGCCAAGACAACTCAGGTTAAAAAGAGTCAAGTCATTAAACAAATACAATCAAATCACCCTTACGATATTCCACTTATAACCACCAGAGATATGCAGCTGAATGAATCTTATAAAGAGTGGATGGATGAATTATTATAGAAAATATGATTAAGAGGTGTCTTTTATTAGCGTTGATTTTATGGCTTAGCCAATGTGGTGTTTTTGCACAATCAGAATTTGCAGATGTTATTATAGATGCTTTTTATTCTGGCACCAATCCGGACTTTAGTGATTTCTATGGTAATAATGGGACGACCCATGGATGTCGATTATTTCTAACTGATCCAGCTGTTTGTCTGGGGGATTCTGATAATGTAGTTTGCTTGCCAGAAGGAAGTTATATCACAGTGGGCTTTACGGACAACTTGATTTTTGATGCACCAGGACAAGATGATTTGTTTATTCAAGAGCAAGGTGGAGGCCTTGAGTTAGGAGAAGTTTGGGTGAGCCCGGATGGCGTAAATTTTACATTTTTGGATACACTTAATGGACGATTGGTCAATAGTTATGATTTGTCAGACTATCCTTATGATGATGTAGTCAAAGCAGTGCGGGTCGTTGGATTAGATTTTGGTGGATGCAATCCAGGGTTAGAGCTGCAAAGGGTATTTGGCATACAAGGTGCCAATTGTGATTGCGGTGCAGAATTGGGCATTTTCCCACCTAATCAAATATGTGCAGTGGATTCAACTTTTGATCTTAATCAATTTTTAATTAGTGAGACCGAAGGCCTATGGGCGGGTCCGGGTGTAAGTGAAGACAGTATATTCAACCCAAGAGATATGCGGGATATACCAGAGTTTGATATTTACTTCCTAGTCAACTTTGATCATCCCGTCTGTCCTGTAGATTCAGTTAGATTTCCCATTGATCTGGCTATATGTGATTGTATGGGTATACCAAATGGAGATGCAGAAATGGATGAGTGCGGATTGTGCCTATTACCAAATGATCCATCTTTTAATGATTGTGCAGATTGTCTTGGAGTGCTTAATGGTGAAGCAGTGTTAGATACATGTGGCGTTTGTTTATCACCAAATGATCCGGAGTTTAATAATAGCTGTAGGGATTGTAGTGGGGAGATTTTTGGTGAGGCGGTCATTGATTTATGTGGTAATTGTCTCAGTCCAGATGATCCTGAATTTAATAGAACCTGTTCAGAAATATTTAAAATATACTTACCAAATATCTTCGATATGAATAGTCCGGATGGGCAATCCATTGGACCGCTTTACCATCCAGATAATGCGGGGACCTTAACTTACTATGAAGTATTTGACAGATGGGGGAATTTGGTGTACGGTATCTATGATACTCCACTCAATGAAATAGTACAGTGGTGGGATGGTCGATTCCAAGGCTCTGAAGTCAATACTGGAGTTTATGTATTTAGAATCAGTGTGGCATTTACTTTTGTTGAAAATTTTGAGCTCGCTGGGGCTCTTACATTAATTAAGTAAAATATGAAGTTAAGCTTAATAGAGACAGGTTGGTTTAAGTTGGATGGTGGTGCCATGTTTGGTGTCGTACCGCATAAGTTATGGTCTCAAATGAATCCACCTGATGAAAATAATATGTGTACCTGGACAATGCGGTGTCTGTTAGTTGAAGACGGAGAAAGAAAAATTCTCATTGATACAGGAATGGGTGATAAACAAGACGATAAATTTCGCAGCCATTTCGAGCCACATGGACCTTATACATTGAGAGGTAGTTTGGATAGAATCGGTGTTCATCCAGAAGAAATAACTGATGTTTTTATGACTCATTTACATTTTGATCATTGCGGAGGGGCGCTAAGAAGAAATGCATCTGGAGATGTGGTTCCACAGTTCCCCAATGCCATTTATTGGACAAACCAAACGCATTTGGACTGGGCATTGAATCCTAACTACAGGGAGAAAGCCTCATTTCTAAAAGAAAACATTGTTCCGCTCATAGACCAAAATAAACTGGCAACCATCGATGTGAAAGATGGTGTGCACTTCACAGATTATATAACAGTCGATTTTTATAATGGCCATACAGAAGCGATGATGGTACCTACTATTCACATAGGAGGAAAGCAGATAGTTTTCCCAACGGATTTACTTCCATCTTCGCATCATGTACGGATGCCGTATGTTATGAGTTATGATATTAGACCTTTAGTGACTCTCGAAGAGAAAGCGCGATTCTATGAGAAGGCTTATGACCCAAATACGTATTTCATATTTGAGCACGATAAGGATATGTCAATGGGTCAATTGGTTCGAAATGACAGAGGACGTTATAGTATTAAGGAAGTTGATGCAGATATTGTTTTAAGTTAGCTTCTTACCAATTCGTTAATTAGAAGAAAAACAATTCGTCAATATATTCCTCCCTTATTACAGTATCCTGTAGAGAGACAGTGCAATCAGTCAAACCACTATGCATGATGCTCAAGCATACGCCATTCTCTTGTTCATCTCTGTGTTCTCTATCTAAGACACAGTGACCAAGTTCATGAAAAACAACTAGTTCTCTGAATGCGTCTGTTCCATTCTGCCAAGCAACTGGGTCTACCGCTATACGATTTGGCTC
>CAZPUF010000145.1:0-7893 GCA_964589705.1 uncultured Saprospiraceae bacterium
GGATGATGCAGGCAAATCCATACATGACTTACATGATAGCCAATCTATGATTGATTTAAATCGATCAGGAACGCCACTTTTGGAGGTAGTGACGGAACCCGAATTTACTTCAGGACAAGAAGTAGCTGACTTTCTGGCTTACTTCCAAATTCTTCTACGCTACATCTCTATCTCTGATGCAAATATGGAAGAAGGGTCATTGCGCTGCGATTGTAATGTATCCGTTAAGCCTTCTGGCACAGAAACCTTAGGCACTCGCTGTGAAATAAAAAATATTAATTCAAAAAAATTTGCCAAGACAGCTATCGAATTCGAAAGTAATCGTCAGATCCAATTGTTGGAAAACGGAGAAAGTATAACACAAGAAACCAGACTATTTGATTCCAAAAATGGGCAAACTTTCTCAATGAGAAAAAAGGAAGAAGCCTTGGACTATAGATATTTTCCAGATCCTGATTTGCTAAGTGTTCCCATCTCAGAAGAAGATATATCTGCAGCTAAATCAGCAATAGATTTTCTCCCATGGACAGCGTATGAGGCTCTTACATCTAAAGGTGTTAGTGCCCAATCAGCACGTGAGCTTATAACAGATAAAAGTCACGCTATATATTTCATCACTCTTAATCATTATTTGTCTCAGCCCAAACTTGTCGCCAATTTTATAATCAATCAGATTATACCAAGATGGTCTGAGATGGAACAAATGAATCATCATGAAGCAAAAGATGCTTGGGTTAGCCTGCTGACCTTGGTTCATGACAAAAAAATTAGTCCATCGACTTCCTACCCTATCTTAGTTCCTTTGATTATTAAAAATCCTCATCTTGATGTTTTACATGAAGCAGAAAATCAGAACCTGTTACTTACCGACAGTTCAGATGAAGAAATCATCACTTTTTGCAAAAGCGTCTTGGAAGCTCATCCAGATAAGGTAGCTGCCTACAAGAAGGGTAAACATGGCTTGATTGGTTTTTTTATGGGACAGGCAAAAAGATCACAAGTCAACTATTCGCCACAACTATTACAGAAGGCTTTTAAAGAAGCATTATCCAAGGATTAGATTAAGTCAAAACTATTGACGAAGTACAACTTTTGATATCACGTTGATCATTGGAAGCAATAATCACAGTTTTGTTTTTAGTATAGAGGTTAACCATCTCACCATACCAAGATTTTTTTTGCTCATCTAAAAACGACGTGGGTTCATCCATCAATAAAATGGGGACATCCATGATAAACGCCAACCCTAAAGAAAGTCTCTGCTTCATGCCTGAAGAAAAATATCGTATCTGACGATCTTTCAATTTTACGAAATCTGTAAGCTCCAAGAATTCATCAAGACTATTGACAATCAGCGGTTTGAAAATTTTATAATGATTATATAATTCCGTAATGCTCATCTCCTCATCCAATTCAGCATAGGCTGCAGATATAGAGCAGTACTTATATATATCATCACGATCTATCTGCTTGTTAGCGTTATTATAAGTAACCTTTCCCTTACTTGGAGAGAGGTAGCCGCTTATAATCTGGATAAGCGTTGACTTACCACTTCCGTTAGCACCAACGATAGATAAGTGTTGACCTTGGGGGATATGTGACGAGACTTCTTTCAATACCCATCCAGAAGTATATCTTTTCCAGATATTATCAAGAATGAGTTCCATAAGATATTAATCGGTAATGAGGCTATTGAATCCACGCATAAGCCCGTTCTCAGACTGATGAATAAATTCTACAATTTCAGTTTTTTCTTCACTGCCTGGCATTGCTTTATCTATATGCTCTAGGGCTTTGGACATAGACCATCCTTTGATAAACAAGATTCTGTATATATCCTGTATCCTATCTATCCTTTCTTTAGAAAAGCCTCTTCTCTCTAAGCCTATTCTATTGACACCAACATAAGAAAGAGGTTCTCGTGCAGCTTTTACATACGGAGGAACATTTTTACGTACAAGACTACCTCCAGTTATATAGGTATGATCTCCTATATTGACAAACTGCTGAATGGCAGTCATCCCACCAATAGAAACATAGCTTCCAAGTATAACATGCCCAGCTAGGTTGACGGCATTGGCAATAATGCAATTATCTTTTACATGACAATCATGAGCAACATGTACATAGGCCATCAAAAGCACATTATTACCCACAATGGTTTTGCCAAAGGCTTTAGTCCCTTTGTTCACTGTGACACATTCTCTAATGAGGACATTATCTCCAATGATTGCTTTTGTTGGTTCTCCCTTGTATTTCAAATCTTGAGGATCCGCACCTATGATAGCACCTGGATAGATTTTAGTATTCTTTCCTACTATTGTGCCCGAATACAATACAGCATTAGACATAATAACTGATCCCTCCCCTACCTCTACACCTTCATCTATATAGGCAAAAGCTTGTATGGTAACATCCTTCCCTACTTTGGCATTTGGGTGGATATAGGCTTGAGGAGAAATTTGACTCATATGGTTGGAAATCTATTCGGCATTCTACATCAAAGATAATCAGGATTCTGACTTGGTTTTTTTACTGATCTGCGCGGTTAGTTCTCCTTCGGATACAATCGTATCTCCTACATATACAGTTCCGTACATTTGAAATATACCCCTTCTAATCGGCGCCATCAACTCCATCTTCAAGATTAAGGTATCACCCGGCACGACCAACCTTTTAAATTTGACCTTATCCATTTTCAAAAAGTAGGTATTATATTCTGATGGATCTTCTACGGTCTTTAAGGCAAATATGCCACCAGTCTGTGCAAGCGCTTCCATTTGTAATACTCCTGGGAAAACTGGATTATCTGGAAAGTGCCCCATAAAGAACTGCTCATTGCTCGTTACATTTTTGACACCTACTACCTGCTTATCTGTTAGCTCTATGATTTTGTCTACTAACAAAAAAGGATATCTGTGAGGTATAAACGACTTCACTTCTTGCACATCCATCAATGGAGGTTTTGAAGGATTGTAAAGTGGTTTGCCTCGTAATTTCTTCTTTTTTTGATATAGGGTTTTCAGAAATTTAGCGAAAGAGATATTACCTGTGTGGCCAGGTCGTCTGGCAATTATTCTACCCCTGACAGGCATCTTGAGCAGATACAAGTCACCTAACAAATCCAACAACTTATGTCTTGCTGGTTCATTAGGATACTTCAAGGTCAAGCCATTAAGAATGCCATTCTCTACTATGACATCTTCATCAACATTAAAGTGGGATGCCAATTTTTTAATTTTCTCATGTGGATATCCCAATTGATTAAAAACAATGGCATTGTCTACTTTTCCTCCTTTAATAATTCCACGACTGTGTAATTCTTCTAATTCATTGATAAAAACAAATGTTCTGGAAGGTGCTATTTCTTCTTTGTAAGAGGTATCGTTATTATATACAGCCACCTGCCTTCCTACCTTAGAATTATATTCTATAATAGATGTAACCTCAGAGGTCTCTCCTTCCTCGATTGGAAAATAAATATATTCAGATCCTGAGACCTCATCTTTAAAATTGTGTTGTTCATCCAATTCCAAAAATTCTCTCTCTCCCTCCTGTTCCTCCACACCGGCAGCCATGATTTTTTTGACAATCAATTCTGCACTGCCATCAAGGATAGGAATCTCAGGACCATTTATCTCTACAATAAGGTTATCTATATCTAATCCGTATAGAGCAGATAACAAATGCTCAGTAGTTGAGACAGTTACGTCATTTTTAGCGAGAGAGGTACTTCGAAAAGTGGATACCACATTACCCAGATTCGCAGGGACTTCTGGTGTGCCATCTAAATCTATCCTTTTGAAAATTATGCCGGTATTTAATGCTGCTGGCCTGCAGGTAAGAGTGACTAGTTGTCCGCTGTGTAAGCCTATTCCTTCTAGTTCAAAGTCACTCTGTATCGTCTTTTGATTCATAAGGTCGATCTTGGGATGCCTGTAAGGCTTCAAGTAGTTTTTCCAATTTACCAATTCGGGCTTGAATGTCGGGCAAATTCTTGTAGATAGCAAAGGATTTGAGGTAATTATTATAATCTATAGCTGGACTACCATATAATTTTTTGCCTGGCTTTCTAGTGGATTTAGTTACACCACTTTGAGCCTGTATCATTGTTCTATCAGCCAAGTTAAGATGTCCTACAATGCCTACTTGACCTCCTATTTGGCATTGTTCGCCAACCTTGGTACTTCCAGCGATACCTGCCTGAGCTGCAATGACAGTATTTCTCCCTATTTCAACATTATGTGCCACCTGTATCAGATTATCCAATTTGACCCCTTCTCTAATTATCGTACTGCCCATCGTCGCTCTATCTACAACCGTGTTGGCGCCGATTTCTACATTATTCTCTATAACAACATTACCTATTTGGGGGATTTTGACAAATGAGCCATCACCTTGAGGCGCAAATCCAAATCCGTCTGAGCCTATAATCACATTAGAATGGAGGGTGACATTATCTCCAATATGGCAATCCTTATATATCTTAACTCCTGGGTAGATCTGACAATTCTTACCTATGGTTACATTTTTACCTAAGTAAACTTGTCCTAAGAGATGTGTACCCTCTCCAATAGAAGTTTCTTCCTCAATTATAGAAAAAGCACTAACGTGTGCAGATGGATGAACATATGCGCTTGGACTAACAAAAGCCATCTGATTGATACCAGGGATTTTGCGTTCTCTCGAATCAAATAAATTTAAAATTTCAGCTAGAGCGGTATAGACATTATCAACGCTTATTGTAGGCACTGTAAATGTCTTATCAGCATATTTTTGATGGACAAGTATCGCTGAAGCTGCCGTCTTTTCAGACTCATGGATGTATTTATCGTTGGATAAAAAGGTGATTTCACCGCTGATGGCGTGCCCTAATCCTGCAGCTCCTTTGATCTCAATGGAGGAATCACCATTCACTGCTCCGCCTACCATTTCAGCAATTTTCCCTAAGGTGTAAGTCATATTCTCTTAAAAGGTCCTAATTTCTACAAAAGACAGCACTTAACCTAGTAACAAATGCAACTTTGGTACCGAATTCGAACAAATACTTACTATGACCATAGTAAATGTATACTGTTGGAATATTTGAGTTAGTTTCGTCTTTTTGTGAAATCAAGCTTTGGTTAAAAAAATGGATAGTGTGATTCCGATATCGAAACGTTGATTTAGATCAACTTATTTAAGATTTAGACGAAAATATTCTGAGAATTAGTATAAGCCATTGATAGTCAAATCAATAATTACTCATTATTTCTTCTTTAAGATGATTCTCATGACATATTCCCTGGAAATCAAGAGTTATCCTACCTTTAATACAATAAGCTAGAGCTGCAAGTTTAAATGAGTATTACTGTTAAAATAGGTACACGAGGAAGTCAATTAGCCCTTTGGCAAGCCAAACAATTGCAATCCAAGCTAATCGGTATAGATGTTAACTCTGAACTGGTTATCATAAAAACACAAGGTGACAACATTCAAAATCTGAGTTTTGACAAGCTTGAGGGAAAGGGGTTCTTCACTAAGGAAATAGAAGATAGCCTGCTTTCTGGTGAGGTGGATATCGCTGTGCATTCGCTCAAGGACCTACCCACTAGCCAACCAGAAGGACTAGTAATTGCTGGACTTTCAGAAAGGGCTGATCCAAGAGACATACTGCTTATCAACAAAAAGTCAGTCGACACTGATAGAACTCTGGACCTCATTGCAGGAGCCAAAATTGGAACCTCATCCCTCAGAAGAAAAACTCAAATATTGAATTTAGTATCAAATATTGAAGTCAAAGATTTGAGAGGTAATGTACCTACCCGTATTCAGAAATTAAGAGATGGTGACTATGATGGAATCATATTAGCCGCAGCTGGCGTAGAGCGATTGGATTTGGATGTCAGTGATTTAGTCATCAAAAAACTACACCCTAGAGAATTTGTCCCCGCACCTGCACAAGGAGTCATCGGCTATCAAGTCAAAGAATCAGACCATGCTTTGAGGAAAGAAATACTTAAACTCCATAATACAACTACTGCACTAAGAACCAATTTGGAAAGAAAGGTGCTTCAACTTATGGAGGGGGGATGTCAAATGCCTTTAGGCGTGTATTGTGAAATCGACAATGCCAACAATTATCACCTCTTCGGCGCCTATGCACCATCAGCAGAATCACCGCTTATAAGAGCGACTATATCGAGCAGCACTCACGATGGCCTCGCTGAGTCTATGGTACTTAAATTGAAAAACAATCTTAATTAGATAATAACCTTATATCGAACCTTAATTATGTATCTGATCTTTGATTCTTCTGCCATAGATAAACCTAAGAATTGGAAAGCGCCTTTTTCGGATACTTTTTCTTGGCCACGAATGATTCATCTGTCATGGATTATACTGGACAAAGACCTTAAGCCAACGGACAACCAGGATTATATTATTAAACCGGAAGGCTTTAGCATGACTGAAACAATACAGAAAAACAGTCGGATAGATGAAGAAGACATAAGCAGGAAAAGCCAACCATTAGATCATGTCCTTAGTGCCTTTGATAAGAGCTTAGGAGATGCCTATTATGTACTGGCTCATAATCTCAATTTTAATGAAAATGTGCTCGCCGCCGAGTATCTTAGGAAAGGCATCAATCATTCTCTTTTTAGAAAGACTAGAATTTGCCTCATGCAGGAAAGCACCTTTTTCTGCAAATTACCCAGCAAAAGAGGTGGATATAAATGGCCTACACTTTCTGAGTTACATGCCATCATATTCCAAAAATCATACTCTCCACCTAATAATGCGAGAGCAGATGTTATAGCGGCCACTCGCTGCTTCAAAGCACTAAAGCTAGGAAGACAATTGGACGATCTCTTTGATGATGAGTAACCATATTTTCATAAGTAGAGCCTTATCAAAAGATTCCATTTTCTATCGATTGGAGAAACAAGGATATGTCATAGAAGGTCATTCATTGCTAAGTATAGACTTGTTAGATTTTGATATACCTGAGAATTTTGATGCCGTATTCTTCTATAGTGGCATTGCTATAAATCATTTCTTTTCCAGTCAAGCTTATAGTTCTGATTTGAGTTATGGCGTGATGGGAAAAGCCAGTGCTCTAAAATTTAAAACTCAAACTGGGCACAAGGCTGATATTATAGGAGAAGGTGATATACAAAGATTGTATTCAGTGATATCGGAGAAATGGTCAGGATTCAATGTGTTGGTTCCTCAGGCTACACATTCCATACAAAGGCTAGAAAGATTGAAGACTATTAACTGCCTTTCATTACCTATATATAAGAATACAATCAACAGTGATATCGATATTCCTCAGACAGATATTGTTCTACTAACCAGTCCATTAAATGTGGATGCTTACTTAGCACAACATACGCATCACGGAAAAGATTTGTATGCTATAGGTGAGACAACTGCAAAGCGGATAGAAGAGTTGACAGATAGGCTAGTTCCATATTGTGACATACCATCCGAAGAGGCCTTATATAACCTGCTTCTTGATAATCTAACTTAAGTCTTATTGTAGTGCTGAGATTAATTTCTTAGTGATATCTTCTATACTGCCTATTCCTTCTACTTTTTTAGACTTTCCTTGCTTATCATAGAAATCATAGACGATTGAGGTCTTTGCCTCATATTCCTTAATTCGGCTTCTGATGATGTCTTCGTTAGCATCATCTGCTCTGCCGGATGTCTTACCCCTTTCTAATAATCTCGTCACGATTTCGTCCTCATTAACATCCAAAGCAATTAAGTGGGTTACAACTACAGATCGAGAAGCCATAATCTTGTCTAAGGCTTCTGCTTGAGCGATGGTTCTTGGAAAACCATCTAATATGTATCCTTTAGGATTGGGAGTCATATTAAGCTTATTCTCTAACATACCTATAG
>CAZPUF010000146.1:0-7754 GCA_964589705.1 uncultured Saprospiraceae bacterium
GACGGATTAGCAGATAATGGCACTGAGGTCATCCTACAATTTAGAGACAGAGACGGAGATGGATTCGGTAATGAAGCGGAAGCAAGAGAAGATTGCGAACCGCTCGATGGTTACGTGCTTAACTTTAGTGACTGTGATGATAATAATGAAACCGTATATCCAGGTGCCAGGGAAGTATGTGATGGCCTAGACAATAATTGTGATGGCTTTACAGACAATGGTATAGAATTGATTGTCCAATATTTGGATAATGACGGAGATGGTTTTGGAAATCCTCAAGAAGGAATAGAAAATTGTAATTTGTTAGATGGTTATGTATTGACGCCAGGTGATTGTAATGATGAAGATGTGAACATAAACCCAGATGCGCCAGATAGTTGCGACGGACTTGACAATAATTGCAATGGTGAAGCGGATGAAGTTGGATGTTTTACGGTCACGGGTATTGTATGGAATGATACTGACGGGAATAGAAATCTGGACAATGGAGAATTTGGTATTCCTAATGTAAGAGTAAAGCTCATCCAAGTAGGTAGAAATCTATTAGAGCTGAGTGGTATCACAGAAGCAGACGGAAGATACATATTCGAGAATATTCCTGCAGGCGACTACGTCATCCAAATAAACAACGCCGACATTTCTGATAATAATATCATTTTCACTTCTGACGAGGATATGGTATTTCCAGAGGAATCTGAATACACAGAAATTAGTATTCAAGTAAATGGAGATGATCTTGAAGTTAATCCGGTTTCTACCTACCAAAGTGCAACCATCTCTGGTGTATATTATGATCTTGAGACTCAAGAACCTAGAACTGGAAATTTATTATTGTTTAATGCCGATAATCCAGAAGAACCAATCGAGAGCATATTTATAACTGATGGTATTTTCAGCTTCGAAGATTTGCCTGTTGGTAATTATTATATTGAGATCGAAAGTGGCGAAGGAGAGAGCTTCCTTATCAGTGATGATATGAATGAGAGTAACATTATCTCACAAAGGCATGATGCATTCCAAAATTTTAATATTGGCACATCAGAAATATTTGAAATCATGCCTGGATCCTCAGTGACGATAACTGTTATTATCTCAGGGCAAACGAGTGTACTTTCTCTAGACCAAATTTATTTGATAGGACAGTGGGAACAAGATCAGCAACAAGTTGAACTTGAATTCTCTTACTCAGAATTTGAGGATTATAATGAACTGGCTCTTTTGAGAAGCGACAATTTTGATGGAGATTTTGAAGAAATAAAACTTATGGTCTCAAAGTCCAATTCAACTGGATTGATATATGATAATGATATTATAGAATCAGGCATATACTACTATATGCTTGAAGGAAGAAATACAATAGACGGACGAATCAAAAAGAGTAATCTTGCTTCTGTGGAAGTAGACATACAATTTACAGCTAGTATTACTGTCCAACCTAATCCAGCTAGAGACTATATAGATATTTCAATTCTTGGAGACCAAGGCTTTAATGATTTGACTATCTATACTGGAACAGGAGAACTGATGGAGCACATTGTACTCACGCAAGATTCAAAGATCTATTCCTTATCACTTAACAATTATCCTGCTGGGCATTACTTAGTTAGAATGACCAACGGCTTGGATATTAAGACTACAAAATTCGTTGTCATAAAATAATTTACAAAGCAAGCGATAGACCTTAGATCTCATAATTTTGAGAATAAGGTCTATTGCTGTTATTGCTTTTCTTTATCGGACATACATCATTTCAATTGATTCTGCATTATATTGTATGCAAATAATGTATACATAAAATGAAAAGACCAGGCTGGGCAACTACTGTTGGCGTAATGATGATATTGTTTGGTGGTTGTGGTGCTTCACAAGACTTCAAGCAAATATTCACGGAGGAACTCATGGAGTTTCAGAATGATATGATTGTAGAAATCGAGACCAATACAGATGAGATCGAAATGGACTCAACTGAATTAGCTGTCTTAGAAAAACTCAGTGGCATGGAACAAGATTCCTTAGAATCCCCACTTACTGCCGCCGACCATATGAAAAATCTGACTCACATTCCAGAATCGGATCTAGCCAAATTAAAATTGCATGGATACATTGGCATGGTCGTTTCTATTCTTTATGCATTAGCAGGTCTTCTATTTATCATTAGAAAAAAACACGTTCTGACTTTCGCTTACTCTATGCTGGTTATCAGTCTGCTTTTTATTGCCTATCAGTATTTAGATATTTCTAAATTCGGCGTAGCTAAAATCCTTAAAATCGGATTAGAATTCTCAATACTTTTTGGAGGATTATTAGATATTATTCTGCTAATCATTTTAGCCTTTGTGGACAAGACCTTTTTCAAGGAGAATATTGACACAGGCGATTATTATGATAGCCTTGACCCTGCTTAGGCAGTAGATAATATAACAGTTTCTTATAAAAATATAAATGGAGGATAGCTTGCACCATCCTCCATAATTTTTATTGTAATTTATCTATCTGATCTAGTTAGTCTTTATCAACTTAATCCTCTGCGAGATGCGTTCCTTATCAGACAACTGGATAAAGTAAATTCCATTACTCAAAGATTCACCTAATGTAATCAAACTTTCACCAACTAAGTTTCGCCTGGCTATCATCCTGCCATTCATATCTCTCAGCGTCATCGTTGAATTAGAAGTCTGAAACTCAACTGGTATTTCTATAGTAAAATAATCTGAAGCAGGATTTGGATAAACTTTAAAGTCGTTACTTATAACCTCTTCTACACTAGACTCTGGATCATCAAATAATCTCCAATTATCAAATCCACCCTCAACAGCTGCATTTGCATCTGTGTTATTCATAAATAGATTCACTGTCATATTTGACGTCAAAGAAATATAGTCCTCCAATACATATTCCCTTGAAGGCATCCATTCAAAAGTCAATTGATTCAACGGTATTGATATAGTGTCTATGAATTCTACCAATTCTCCGTTGTTCACACAGACTACAATTGGAGCATCTACGCTATTTGTATTCTGGTCTAAAGCAAAGTGCCAAAAGTCAAATGTCATCACAGGCCGCTCCATACTTAATCCGTCAAAAGGTGGAGAAGTCAAGTTAGTTTCTCCTATGAGAAGACCACCAAAGAAATCTGTCTGCACACCTGTCACAAAGGCTCTTGCCCCTTCGTCTTCACTATCTCCATCAGGAGCAGCATTTATAGGAAATCCAGGAGGAGATGCACCTACAGGAATAGTTCTAAACCATTGCCCTTGCACCCCATTCAAAGTACTCTCCCAACCCAAGTCTAAAGAAAAAACATCTTCATAGCCTGGGTTTAACATTAAGGACACAGACTCTACAGCTCCATCTTGTTCAAAGGCTTGATCATTAAGAAACAAATATTCATGCCCCCAACTTCCCACAACAATATCATAAGTTCCTGCAATCAGATTGTCTACTGCAAAATTCCCATCACCATTTGTTCTCAACGTTCGAATATCTCCTTCAAAATCTATTCTTACTTGAGCATTTTCTATAGGAAGTGACGTGACTGCATCTACTATATTTCCTCTTAGGTTAAATCTACCTCTAGATACCAATTGGAAATTCTCTACTGTCTGTACGCCATTTTCTAAAGTCACTATTCTAGTTTGAGTCTCATAACCGTTACGGGAAACCGTCATTTCAAATGTTCCTTCAGTTATATGCCCTGATTTGTACTCCCCTGTTATGATAGAAAAAGCTTCTATTGGCGCCTCATTTATCGTAATGGTTGCCCCATTTATTGGCTCACCCGTGGTAGCATCAGTAACTAATCCTTCAATGCGTGAAGCCCTTCTGTAGGTAGGTCCTACAATAAATAGTCCGTCTTGCGTATCTCCTATAAGAATAGTGCCCGAATCAAAATAAGGAAAGGCACCCCAGGCACCACCAAATCCAGCACCAGCTTGTAGAAAGGTATCAAAGTTGCCTACTTCAATCATATTATCCGGCACCGAAGCATCTACTATAATACAACCATCTGTGTAATAAGAAACAATCAACCAATCTTCCCATACATGTACATTATGTGGTGATACGCCAGTGCCCATAGTAGCAAGTGGTCTAAACTCGTCTAACAATTGGATGTTATCTGGATCAGAAATATCATAAGCGGCTACAGGTGCATTCCCTCGTTCGTCGGTCGTAAATAGCACTTCGCCATTATCTGACAACCAGGTATTATGTGTAAATGCAAATGGTGTTGTCTGCGTAGCCACCAAGAATGGATTAGACTTATCTTCTACATCATATATTGCAAAATGTCCTGCATTTATCTCTGAGCTATAGACTCTGTTGTCTCTCACATAGACATCATGTGAATACTCTATATCTATTCTTCCCGCAAATTCTGGAACACTGGGTGTCGTTCTCAGATCAAATATTTCAACGCCACCTACTCCAGGATTACATCCAGCGAGATAGGCAAAACCAAATTCGTCTATATAAATATTGTGACAACTGTTGACGGTTTCTCCTGTAGGAACTGGAAGAAATAAATTTTCCCAAGTAATGCTGTCTGTCACATTTCTCATATCCACTACCAGCAGACCATTACCTGAGCTCTCAGAAGTTACATATATAAATTGATCCCAAGTCTTGATATCTCTCCAACCTGTAGACACCTGATCTATAAACTGCGCTTCTACTGGATTCCTTGGATCTGTGATATCAACAATAGAGACGCCGTTACGAAGCCCCATTATCGCATATTCATCCCCATTAGGAGCAGTGTACCCCCAGACATCATTACCTGAAGAAGTATAGTTTACCTGAGATAACAATTCTACATTAAGTTGTCCATAAGAGAATGAAACAAAAAACAAACTAATTACGGTGGCTAGAATTCTCATGAAAATTGAATTTTGTTATTTGTGTGTATTATTTACAAGAAGTCTTAAGTCTATATCATTGGTTTTCGCTAATGCACTATATCAAAAGTGGGGAGGATATTTTGGGAATACAAAACAATCGATGTTCTGACAATTAAATTTACATCTTATTGATGAATCTATACAATTAGGCTCCCTATTTAATAAGGACGCAATTAGTTTGGATCGCCAAATTTTGGATCATTAAGCAGTTCTTCATCAGTAAGGGTATGCAGAAAAGCTATAACCGCTGCCTTTTGACTTTCATTCAATGCAATAGAATCCATCAAGGCATCTTTGTTAGGAGATGGATGACCACCTGATATATAATGATCCATTACTTCTTCTAGGGTTTGGAATCTGCCATCATGCATGTATGGTGCAGTCACCGCAATATTTCTCAATGAGGGTGTTCTAAAAAAGCCATTCCTATTTCTCAATCCTGTGACACCACCTTGTCCTAGATCATCAAAATCATCCAAAGTTGATGCTGCTGTCAATCCATTATTTCTATACTCATGGTCCGTGAGCAATGGACCACCATGGCAATGAAAACATTGACCATCTGGTAAGTTTGCTATCGTATCAAAGTATATTTCAAAACCAATCTGCTCATCGTCCAAGAAAGCATCCAGATTAGCTAAGACCCTGTCATACTTACTTGTTCCTGTAGTGACGATTGTTCTTTCAAATTGGGCGATTGCATTCGCTGCTAGCTCTCTTGTGATATCATTAGTGGACTCAATGCCAAATGCCATTCTAAACATATCTGGATAAGTAGGATGACGTCTTAAATCTTCTATCACATCTGGCCACTGATGGGCCTGCTCCACCATGTCTTCTATTGGCTCTAACGCCTGATCTTCTAATGAAGGAGAACGTCCATCCCAGAATATACCATTGGTAAAAAAAGCTGCATCTACCAGAGACATCGAACTTCGAGTTCCTGTCCTACCTTCTACCCCAATAGATACGGCAAGATTATCTGTAAATCCGCTCGATTGTAAATGGCATGTAGCACAGGCCACCGTGCTGTCCACACTCAAGAGAGGGTCATAAAACAAATGTCTCCCAAGCTCAACACCTTCCTGAGTCGTGGGATTATCCTCTGGAATTTCTAGAATTGGATAACCTGGGGGTATATCAAATTCATAAGAAGCAGGATCAAAGGGAATGTCTGTGAGATCTATATTACCACCATTGTTAGTTGTATCAATAGTATCCTCCTTGCACGACATCATCAGTACAAGTAAGGTTATGAAAACTAACAATATGATTTTCTGGATGCTCAATCTTTGATTTTAAAGAAATTAAGTTAGTTAATCCGGCAATATAGCACGACTGATATTTTGACTTATTGTCGTCTCCATTAACTGATTACTTTGACTAGCTTGTATACCTTCTATAAGAATAGACATATCCATTCTCATGCCTAGTGTCCAATTTCTTCCAAGTTCTATATCAACGGTATCCTTCACTACAATATTGGGATCGATGATATCTAGAAGCTCTAAGTTTCTTGTACTATCAGCAAGAGTCAGTGTCATCCTTGCCTGCACTAGTGTATTGGTAGAATCATCATACATTTCTTCGATAACATTGATAAAATTGGATGCTGATGGAATATCCTCAAAAGGCTTCAATCCTAGAGAAACATTAGGATCTAGTCCTAATCTGCAAGTGTACTCCAGGACTTGTGTCACAAAATCAGATCGCCCTATTGGCTCTATCCTATCGGATGACGAAAGGATCAAATAGTTATCTCTGATTAGAGGTTGTTGATTTCTAATGGTATCGGTGAGTAGAAGATTATCTGTTCCTGACCTGAAGCTAAACTCAGAAAAAGGCAACTGTATAGAATTAATGACTAGTGTATCGTTATCAGCTAATACGATATCATCACCAAAATTAAAATCCATTGTATCGAACACATAGGATATATTTAATAAGGCTGAAGGGAGGACACAGCACGAATCGCATTCATCTATTGCATTGAAGTCAAAGTTCATCGCCATGGGGTCCAAGCAACCTGGGTCTCTAGTCTCACATGACCAAGTGACCAGAATGAGTATGCCAATACTTATTACTGAAAAAGTTAATCCTAATCTGGGTAACATAAATAAATTGTTCCGATTTAAATAGGATCACCTGACACTAGATTCTTCACAATTTGCTTAACCTGAGCTGAAAAGTCTTTTTCCAGTATCCAGTTATAATATTGCCTATCATTCTTTAGAATTTCAGCAGCATTCTTTCCTGAGTACTTCCCAAAATTAAATACCACTTCCCCCCTGTTATTATATTTGAATCTCTGAGTGGCGTCCACAACATTTTTGTTGTGGGTAAAACGACTTAGGGCTGATACATTATTTTTGATAGGTGCCTCAAAAGTGAATCCATCTCCATCTACATAATCTACACCTTCATATCTATCCATTTGACCCTGAAGCACTTCTACTGTAGCTCTCACATCTGCAAGTGCATCGTGTGCATTCTCAATATGTTTGTTACAGTATAGTTTATACGCTGCAGATAGTGTCCGTGGCTCCATCTTGTAGAATATCTTCTGGACATCTACCGATCTCCTGCCTTTCATTTCGAGTGTGATGCCTGAGCGATGCAACTCTTCCATTAGCATAGGGATATCAAAGCGATCAGAATTGTATCCTGCTAAATCTGCATCTCCTACGAAGTCCATTACTTTGTTAGCAATCTGCGGGAAAGTAGGTTTATTAGCGACCATTGCAGCAGAAATGCCGTGTACAGCAAAGGCTTCTTCTGAGATGAGTACAGGACCGGGATTAATTAGCATTTCTAATTCTTCAGCCTCAGATTGACCTGGACTATATTTTATCATTG
>CAZPUF010000147.1:0-7617 GCA_964589705.1 uncultured Saprospiraceae bacterium
TATATTTGCACCAGATTTACGAAATGTACGAGGGAGCAGATGTTCCCTCTTTTTATTTTCAAGAAAATTGTAGACCAAAAGAGGTTTAAATTATGCAGCATATCAAGGATAATATTCTCCAAGCCGCAGACAAAGTATTTGAGACAGAGAAATGGACCGATTGCTTTATTCTTGACATCATATTGAATGACAAAAAGGTAGAAATCTACGCTGATACCGATGAGGGAATTAAATTCTGGCAGTGTCAAAAACTAAGCCGCGGTATAGAAGCGTATCTTGATGAGAGTCAAGTACTTGGAGAAAAGTACACACTTGAAGTGTCTTCTCCGGGTGTGGATAAGCCTTTACAACTCTATCGGCAGTATCCAAGAAATATTGGGAGACAACTTAAAGTTAGCCTCACTGATGATAGTATAATGGAAGGTACACTTCTCACAGTCAATGAAGAAAAGCTAGAGTTGAAAGTGAAAGGTGCAAAAAAGGGGATGTTTAAGACAAAGGAAGTCTTGTTCTCAGACATCCAATCAGCCAAAGTGCTGGTGTCTTTTAAAAAGAACAAAAAGAAAAAATAAACTAATGGTCCAAGGGGATCATTCGATTTTTCACATAAACGAAATTCTTTAACAGATGAATAAAGCAGATTTAAGATGAATCTTGTTGAATCATTTTCGGAATTCAAAGCGGGCAAGAACATTGATCGGCCCACGATGGTAAGAGTACTGGAAGATGTTTTCAGAACACTCATTAAAAAGAAATACGGATCTGATGATAACTTCGATGTTATCGTCAATGACCAGAATGGTGATTTGGAGATGTGGAGAGTAAGAGAGGTCGTATCAGATGGAGAAGTTACTGATGAGATGAGTCAGATTTCCAGTTCAGAAGCATTGTCTATAGATGATGATTATGAAGTGGGTGACGAATGTTATGAGCAACTAGGTCTAGAAGATTTTGGAAGAAGAGCCATATTGGCCGCTCGTCAGACTTTGATATCAAGAATTATGGAGCTCGAGAAAGACGAGATCTATAAGAGATATTCTGACAGGATTGGTGATATTGTCCTAGGAGAAGTAGCTCAAGTACTTAAGCGAGAGTTTCTTATCCTGGATGACGCTACTGGTAGTGAATTAGTCATGCCACGGAATGAGATGATCAAAGGTGATTTTCTCAGAAAAGGAGATATGGTCAAAGGTGTGATTAGAAGGGTAGATATGAAGAATAATAACCCAGTAGTCATCATGTCCAGAACAGATAGCCGATTCTTAGAGAAGTTGATGGAGCAGGAAGTACCTGAGATTGAAGATGGATTAATTACGGTCAAAAAGATTGTTAGAATCCCTGGAGAAAGAGCCAAAGTGGCCGTAGAGTCTTATGATGATAGGATAGATCCAGTAGGTGCTTGTGTAGGTATGAAAGGATCCCGTATTCACGGTATTGTGAGAGAGTTAAAGAACGAAAACATTGACATAGTTAACTATACAACCAATGTGTCACTCTTTATCCAGAGATCATTGACCCCAGCTAAAGTATCTAACATCGATATAGATACGGAGAAAGGTACTGCAGCTGTATTCCTTAAGCCTGATCAGGTGTCATTGGCAATAGGAAAGGGAGGATCTAATATAAAATTGGCCTCTAAGTTGACAGGTTATGAGATTGATGTATATAGAGAGGATGATGATGTGAGTATGGAAGATGTAGACTTAGATGAGTTTACGGATGAAATAGAAGAGTGGGTAATAGATGCACTAAAAGCAATAGGTTGTGATACGGCCAGAAGTGTTCTAGAACTCAGTAAAGATGAGTTATTGAGACGAACAGATTTAGAAGAAGAGACTATAACCTCAGTTCTTAAAGTATTAGAAGCAGAATTTGCTAAAGACTAAAAGGACACTAGACAAAAAACTAACATTGTAATACATAAATGGCAAAACGCCTAATCAAGATTGCTAAAGAATTGAATGTCGGAACGGCTACTATAGTCGATTTCCTGAATGAGAATGGTTTTGAAATAGATAACAAACCAACCTCAAAGGTATCTGACGATATGTATGATGCACTCCTTAAGGAGTTCTCATCATCTATGGCTGTAAAAGAAAAAGCAGACCAATTAATTATCGGTACACGTCAGGAAGAGAAGGTTGTAGAAGTAGTTCCACCTCCAGCGCCTAAAGTAGAAGAAAAAAGTCCAACTCCTGTAGAGAAAGTTGTTGAAGTGCAAGAGGTAAAACCAGAAGTTGTTCCTGAGACAGATCTGGCTCCAGTAGTCGAGAAAAAAGAGGATGAGGTCATTAGAGCTACAGTGGAAAAGAAAGAACTAAAAGTTGTTGGCAAGATTGATTTAGAAGCGACAAAACCAAAACCAAAATCAAAGCAAAAGCCGGCTCCTAAGAAAGAGAAGGTCGAGAAGAAAAATGTAAAAGATGTAGAACCAGTCCCAGAATCGCCACCTATAGTTAAGGAAGAAGAGAAAAGTGAAAACAAACCGAGTCAGGCACCGGCAGAGGAAATGGTAAGGGCAGAGACACCTCAACTTCAGGGATTAAAGATTCAAGGTAAGATAGACATTGCAAAATTTGACAAGCCTGAAAAGAAAAAGGATGACAAGGCTGCAACTGGTAAGCCTAATAAGGGCCAGAATCAACAAGGGAAAAACAATCAAGGACAAAACAAAAGAAAGCGTACCCGTAAAAAGGTTACTGCCCAATCCTTCTTAAAGAGAAATCGTGATAACAGAGGTAATAAGGGAGGAAATAGAAAGCAAGACGAGATTAAGACAGTCTCTAAAAAAGAGATAGAAGAAAAAATCAAAGCAACCATGGCCAGAATTTCTGGTGGTGGTGGAAAAAAGACCAGACAGAAAATAAGGAGAGATAATAGAGCGGATAAGAGAGAAAAGCAAGAAGCAAAAGAGCTGGCAAGTGTAGATTCTAAGTTAAAGGTGACAGAGTTTATCTCTGCTTCTGAGTTGGCGTCCCTAATGGATGTTACTGTAGCTGATGTCATCATGAAATGTATGAATGTAGGTGTGATTGTATCCATTAACCAAAGAATGGATGCAGAGATTATAGAGCTTGTAGCAGGAGAGTTTGGTCATGAGGTAGAATTTATTGGTGTAGAGCAACAAGAAGATGAAACTGAAATTGAAGAAACGGATGATCCTAAGGATCTTGTTCCAAGAGCTCCGATAGTGACCGTTATGGGGCACGTGGATCATGGTAAGACATCTTTACTGGATTTTATCAGAGAAGCCAATGTGGCAAGTGGTGAGGCAGGAGGAATAACGCAGCACGTTGGTGCTTATTCTGTTCCAGTTGGGGACCAAATGATAACCTTCCTTGATACACCAGGTCACGAGGCCTTTACAGCGATGAGAGCCAGAGGAGCAAAAGTGACTGATATAGTTGTCGTCATTGTAGCAGCAGATGATCGAATCATGCCTCAAACAAAAGAGGCGATCTCACATGCTCAGGCAGCTGGTGTACCTATTGTATTTGCAATTAATAAGATAGATAAGGATGGTGCTGATCCAACTAGGATAAAGCAAGGCCTTTCTGAGATGAACATACTTGTAGAAGAGTGGGGTGGTAAATACCAATCTCAGGATATATCTGCAAAGGCTGGTACCAACATAGACTTATTATTAGAGAAAATATTGCTTGAAGCAGAACTACTAGAGCTTAAAGCTAATCCAGATAAGAACGCTTTAGGTACTGTTGTTGAAGCATCTTTGGATAAGGGTAGAGGATATGTGACTAAGATATTGGTTCAGGCTGGCACATTGGGTATTGGTGACCCATTGGTAGCGGGTGCCTATGCAGGGAAGGTCAAGGCCATGTTTAATGATCAAGGCAAAAAAATTAAGACAGCTGGACCTTCAGTGCCAGTTGCTATCTTGGGTCTCGATGGAGCACCGCAGGCAGGTGAGAAGTTCAAAGTCATGGACAAAGAACAAGAAGCCAAAGCACTAGCTACCAAAAGATCTCAGATTCAAAGAGAACAATCTAACCGAGCCAGCAAGCGTATCAGCTTAGATGAGATTGGAAGACGATTGGCGCTTGGTACATTTAAGGAGTTGAATTTGATTGTCAAAGGTGATGTGGATGGATCTATAGAAGCTTTGTCTGATTCCCTAATCAAGTTGACACAAGAGACGGTACAAGTTAATGTTATCCATAAAGCAGTAGGTCCTATTGCAGAGTCAGATGTATTGTTAGCCTCAGCCTCAGATGCTATCATCATTGGTTTCCAAGTACGACCTTCTGGTGGCGCAAGAAATCTTGCTGAAAAAGAAGGTGTGCAAATCAAGACCTACTCGATTATCTATGAGGTTATCGATGAGATTAAGAAGGCGATTGAAGGTATGTTAGATACCATCAAAGAAGAGAAGGTTATGGGTAATATAGAAGTGAAAGAGACCTATAAAATCAGTAAGATTGGAACCATTGCCGGTTGTTATGTTACCGAAGGAAAGGTGGCAAGGGATTCTAAAATTAGACTCGTTAGAGATGGCATCGTCATATATCCTACAAAGGAAGGTGTCACTGGAGAATTGAAATCGCTTAAGCGATACAAAGATGATGTGAAGGAGGTGAAGTCTGGAATGGAATGTGGTCTTTCAGTCAAAAACTATAATGATATCAAAATAGGTGATATAATCGAAGCATATGAGATTATAGAAACCAAACGAACATTGGAGTAATACACGCATTGTATGAAACCCAATAACTCGGAGGAACTCAAGGATTTTCTAGAGGCCAAAGTCCGAGAGGTAAATGTACCTGATTTCATACCTAATGATCCTATCCTTATTCCGCACAGTTTCAAACTAAGACAGGACATAGAAATATCTGCCTTTTGGACAGCCATGTTGTCTTGGGGTCAGAGAGTTACCATTATCAATAAGTCTAAGGAGCTCTTTAATCTGATGGATAATGCGCCTTATGATTTCATCAGGAACCATAAAGAAAAGGACAGGGCCAGATTTGAGCAATTCAAGCATCGAACTTTTCAATATACTGATACGCTATACTTCCTTGAGTTTCTACAATGGTATTACCGGAAGTATGAAAGCATGGAGACCATCTTTGCTAAAAGCCAGGATATGAAAACCAGTTTAATCGGTTTTCATGAGTTGTTTTTTCATCTTCCAGATGCCCCACGAAGAACGACCAAACATGTGGCTACCCCAACTAGAAAATCTACATGCAAAAGACTCAATATGTTTCTTAGGTGGATGGTGCGCAAGGATAAATCAGGGGTAGATTTTGGATTGTGGACTGACATAAGTATGTCTCAACTCATGATGCCATTAGATGTCCATGTAGAAAGAGTAGCAAAACACCTTGGATTACTTAGAAGGAAGCAACGTGACTGGCAGGCAGTGGAGGAATTAACAGAAAATCTGCGTCAACTCAATGCAAAAGACCCAGTAAAATATGATTTTGCTTTGTTTGGTATAGGTGTAATGGGAGAGTTATGACCGCCGAATCTTTATATCACAGATCTTCTTGCCACCCGTACTATTCTCCAAATGCACAAATACTCTGAGGGTTTGATTCTGAGCATTGACCAATTTTGCAATCATGTAATCATCTTCTTTCATCGAAGAACCTTCATGTTTCATTTCCATCTTGACAGGCTCAAATTCATTCAAGGTTTGTCTAATGGCTGTAATCGCTTGCTCGGCGCCTTTAATCTTCTTATTACTACCAATTTTAAGAGATACATCAGACATCAACATTGATTTGATTTCTGAGATGTTTTTTTCTTTAAAGGCATTCATATTAACCTGCGCATGATTCACCTGGCTAACCAATACCATCATAAGAAGTGCAAATAGCTGAATATATGTTTTCATTTTTGTCCTTATTTATGCAGCTTGAGCCGCATTTCATAGCAATAACGAATGGTTCTTTGGTAAAGTTTGTTTTTAAATGCTTAATTTTTTAATCGGATCATATGTGTATTTTTGTAATATGCTCCAATTATCCCCAGTCTTCACTGTATTCTCAATAGTAATTCTCCTACAAATTAGATCATACTATGTCAGCAACTAGAAAAGCTATGCTTGTCATTTTAGATGGTTGGGGCCATGGCCTCAGGCCTGAAGCCAGTGCTGTATATCAGGCACATACACCATATATGGATTCATTATATGATACTTGGCCCAATGCTGAGCTAGTTACCTATGGAGAAGAAGTGGGTCTGCCCGCAGGACAGATGGGTAATTCAGAAGTCGGTCATCTCAATATAGGAGCAGGTAGAATCGTCTATCAGGCCTTAGCTAGGATCAATAATGCCATTGCAGATAACAGCATTGCTGAGAATTCAGTTATCAAGACAATGATCCAAAAAGCAAAAGAAGGAAATAAGCCTATTCATCTGATGGGTTTACTTTCTGATGGTGGGGTACACTCTCATATCGATCACCTCATTGCCTTTTGTAAACTGATGAGCAGCCAAAATGTGACAGTATATATCCATGCTTTTATGGATGGCAGAGATACAAGTCCAAGTTCTGGTAAAGGATATTTGGAGACTATAATATCTTCAATAAAAGGGACTTCAGCTAGTATCAGCACTATAATAGGTCGATACTATGCGATGGACAGGGATAATAGGTGGGAACGGATAGCCAAAGCTTACAACCTCATTGTCAAAGGGGAAGGAGTGCATACTGATGACCCACTTTCTGCTATTCAAGCTCAATATGATAAGGATATCAGTGATGAATTTATAGAGCCGATAAAAATAGGGGCTAACGAAGATGGGCTGATAAAAGAAGATGATATTGTCTTCTTCGCCAATTTTAGAACCGACAGACCTCGTCAGCTTACCAGTGTCCTTACCCAAAAGCCAGAAGCCGATATGACGCCAATAAGCTGTCATTTTGTGACTTTAACAGAATATGATGCAGCGTTTAATGGTATTAACGTCATCTTTAATAAACAGGATATCCCTGATACATTAGGTGATGTTGTAGCAGACAATGGTCTTAGCCAACTCAGGATAGCAGAAACAGAGAAATATCCTCACGTATCCTTCTTTTTTTCTGGTGGCAGGGAAGACCTTTTACCCAAAGAAAAGCGGATTATGGTCAACTCGCCAAAAGTAGCTACTTATGATCTGCAACCTGACATGAGTGCCTACGAACTAACAACTAAGGTAGTAAAGTCGATTAAAGAAGATAATCCTGACCTCATCATAGTAAATTATGCTAATGCAGATATGGTAGGGCATACAGGAATTATGTCAGCAGCTACAAAAGCAGTAGAAGTTGTGGATAGTTGTCTAGAATCACTAGTAACTAAAGCGCTGTTGGAGAAATACAATATTGTAATCATCGCTGACCACGGAAACTCAGATATAATGATAAATGAGGATGGTACGGCTCATACAGCACATACTACTAATATGGTACCCATAATGGTCTTAGATGAGAGTAATAGAGGGCACTATAAGGTTAAAAGTGGCAAGCTAGCTGATGTGGCTCCAACTATATTAAAGTTGATGAAATTGGAAAAATCAGATTTAATGACAGGAGAAAGTCTTGTGTCACCAAATATTTGATTGTTATTTTAGTAAAAAACCATTTTTACTTAGTGCCTGTAAGTG
>CAZPUF010000148.1:0-7617 GCA_964589705.1 uncultured Saprospiraceae bacterium
TGTCGGAAAAAAGTCAGTTAAGGAAGAACCAGTTCCTACTAAATCTCCATCTACTAACCATTGCACTTCTGCATCTACGTTAGAACTTGTGTTGAGTTCAGGATTGAAGCCTTGGCAATAAATTACATTATTGTCATCATTATTAATGCTAAATCCAAGCTCTTCAAAGACAGTAATCGTCAAGCTATCGGTTTCTGTGCATCCATTTTCAGTAGTCAATATAATTGAATAGCAAGTAGTCTCAGACAATCCATCTAAGTCCAAGCTGCCTGTGTCACTGAGTAGGTTTCCATCTTTATCCAAAATTTGAACCATATCATCACTGTCATAACTCACTGTAAATTCAGTGTCTATGCAGATGCTCATATCTTGGGATCCAAGTGGTGCTATGGATGGCAGATCAAAGGTCGTTAGTGTAATAGCATCTGTATAAGTGCAACCTAGATCATTGGTTGCTGTCACAATTAGAGTTGTATCTTGATCCAGATTAGGTATCTGGAGTGTCGTGCCTTCGAAGATGATATCACCTGCCTCTGTTCTCCAGACAATATCTTCGTTGGAATCTATGGAGATAGTTATTGGTTCATTGAAGCAGGTGCTTCTCTCCGCATTAGGGTCAAATTCGAAAACGGGAGCGGCGATAAATTGGATCTCAAGTTCTGCTTGAGACATACAGCCTTCTGGAGTTACGGATTGAATAGAGATCAATTCAGACTCTTGTAATCCACTTAACGTAATTTCTGTATCTGTAGATATAACATTGCCATTATCATCAGTCCAGGTAAGCTGACCCACAGAATTTGCTGAGACCGTTATGGTATCATTCTCACAATAAATGAGACTTGCTTCTGGCAATATTTCTATGCTTGGTAATTCTACTCTATTGACCATCACCGTGTCGAAGCCCATGCAGTTGCTCATCTCAGATGTTCTAATAACTACTCCGAAACTCCCAGATGTGCCAACACTAACCAGTGGATTAGCTGCGGTATTATCAAAAGTAATTCCCGCTGGTCCAGTCCATTCATAGACAAAATTGACAGGGCCATTTGGATTTAATCCAACTGTTTCATTTCCACATTGAACAATATCTTGTATAGGTGGAAAGCTTGGATTACTATCAACAGTTATCGTTACAGATCCTGTTCTCTGACAATCGGCGGTGCTGACAGTTACATTAAAGGTTTGAGATGTTGTATTATTATTTGCAATAAAATTACCATTCGCATCTACAACAAGATCAGTAGGTAAGGGTGAGATATCTACTGTTTGTGTTGGATCAGTATTCGTAAATATCACTGCAGATTCACCCGGACAAACCACTGAGCTCGTGAATACAGGATTGAATGGACTAGTAGTCACTTGTATAGATTCGGTGATGGTTGTCGTACAACCTTCTACACTGGTCACTTGTAGTTGGACAGTCACAATTTGATCTGTTCCAATATCTACATTCACTACACTACCATTCGCAGGTAATTCCTGGCCATTCGTTGTTGTCACTAACCATTTGAATGAACTTGGATCTATGTTTTGAGTAGTACTCGTTGCAAATCCTTGAAGTGTCAGCACTGTAGAGCTATTGCAATTTGTTGCACTATTATCGAACGAAATCATCGGATCTGGTTCGGTTGAGATTTCAAATTCTTGAGTCATAGTATCCACGCAACCTTCTGGTGTGGTGACTTGCAGAGTTACGGTAATTGTTTGGTCATTGGTAATGTCGACTGTCGGTGCTGAACCAGTGGCAGTTGTGGTCGTGTTATTGGCTGTAGTTATTGTCCATACTATATCATCGTCATTGATAGCAGTTGGACTTTGGATTATACTCTGTAGATTGATACTTGTCGTTGAATTACAATTAAATGATTCGAGTGTAAAATCTACTATTGGGACTTGCATAGTCGTTACGTCTATCGTTTTTTCTCTGACTGATACACAGCCCGTTGGTCCATTTATTTCTAATGTTATTGTTACATCTTGGTCTGGTCCAATGTTAAATTCAGGTTGAGGACCTGTAAGGATGCTGTCTACACCATTGGCTTGGATAGTCCAGATATAATCCTCATCCTCCAGCTCATTACTGATGCTTGATGTAGCATCCAATGAAATAATCGTAGATGGATTGCAATTGATAGCGCTTAAGGTAAAGTCTACAGCTGGATCATCTTCAGTAGCCACAGCTACTTCAATAAAAGTCGTATCTGTACACATGCCATCTGAGACTCCCAGTGCAACTGTATAAATACCTGAAGTAGGATATGTCACTGAAGGCTCTATCTCATCAGAGTTCAATGTTCCATTTGGATAGTCGAAAATCCATGTATATTCTAAGTCTTCTGCATTAATGAAATTAGAAGTCGATGCATTCGTAAAATCTACATCAAGACTGTTACACTTCATGAAAGCATCTGGAACTGCTACAGCAACAGGAGCTCTTCCACAGGTTCGAATATTATATTCAAAGTCTCTTCTTACCATTGAAAGTAATTCTCCATCTCGATATTCTTCAACACATACACCAATTAAAAATTGTGACTCTATTGGAGGTGGTACAGCAAATAAATCCCCGGTTTGAGGATTGACGACCAAGGGATCTCCGCCGCCAAACATATTATTGACATTAAAATCTTGTCCCCAAACGACTTCCGGTATTTGTAGTCTGTCAGGAGGATTGATCCAAATATTATTATCTCTATCCAGTCCTGCAGAAGGTGTGCACAAGGAATATACCAAGGAATCTCCGTCAGCGTCTATAGCACTATGCGAGTATCTTAGAGTGTCAGCGGAACAAATGAATATATCAGGCCAATCGACCCAAGTAGGAGAACTATTACAAACCTCCAAAGCACGTTCAGATATATTGACCCAGTATGTCGCACCAGTATCCAATGGATCCATGATGTTGCTGAGAGAAAGGTTCCTACAACATCTTTGATAGACTATGTTATAACCATTACCCCCTCTCGGTAAAATTATTGTATCTCTATATACAGTCCTTTGTACACATACATCACCAGATATCACATTACATTCTGTGGTTAGCGTCTCAAATAAGGTGTCGTTGGTTGTTAGAGGTATCTGGAATCTACCTGCAAAACTAATACCTGGGATACCAGAATCTTCGACAGAGAAACTAACTAAGTTAAAATTGTTGTCGTACACACCAAAAGATGCCAGACTGTCAAAGGGGGCACTCTCTGCGCCATTGATGCAATCTCTTCTGAATTCCATGGAAATTTCATACCTGTCATTTCCTAGGCATCTGTATGTCATAGTCCCTCCCGCTACATGCGTCGCCAGAGCACTAGGTGCATAGCAGAATATTAAACCTATAATGATGAGTTTGATGCTTGCTACTATATTTTTCATAATGATCAAACTTTAATTTTACTGTTCATTAAAATTTATTTCTTCAATCTCCACTCTTCGCTCTAGACTGGCCTGTGGGCTATAGATCGACTTATTGGGTGAGCCAGGATCATCACTTACGCCAGCAGGTACTGTTGTCTCTCCAAAAGACCTTTCTGTTACTTTTAGCTGACCCGATCGGATGTATGGCAATAGAACCCCATTATTCCATGTGTCAAATTCTTTTCTTATACTATCTACCCTTCTCTTTCCCAATGCAGTATTGTACTCGCTTTGAGCTAACGGACTCGCATATCCTTTAAGATAAATATTAATGTCCTGTCCGGATTCTAATACAATGAGCAGTTGTTTTTTGAATACATCATATCTGTCAAATCCTATCTTTACATGGTTTTCAAAAAGATAATCTATTTCGCCAGATGCAGTTACCTTATCATCCGAATTAGGGAAAAGACTCAAATATTTAATTTTGTAATTGTCTTTACGTGAATAGTAACTATCAAATGTTTCTGTATATGTTTTTGTAGAAGTTACACTATTCGTTCTTGGGTCAGGAGAGTCATTGTCGAAGTATAGACTGACAGGAATAGCATTTTCCAATGAAACGATAGATTTTTTGACAATATCAATGTATCCAAGTATCGCTTCTCTTTCTATAGAAGGGTCTCCGAATTTTGTTTCTATCTCAAAGCTCGATTCTTTGAATCCAGGCTTATTAATTTCAATCAAATACTTTGTGTCAGACTTGATGTCAAATTTGGCTACATGAGAATCTATACCTAGTGCCGAAGTTTGTTCCATCGTTTCCAAGTCAGTAATAAAAATATCAGCTCCTTGGATAGGGTCTTTAGCGACCTCTTCAAAAATCGAAATTGTTAATTCTAATTCTGAATAATCTTTGGATAGCTTCAAGTCCTTGGAGACTTCATTTGTCTGCCCAAAAATCATTTGCATATCCCCTAAGTTTATCGTCAAATTATTGTAATCTTCTTTGCTGGCCGTCAACATCCATGTCTTTCTGCAAGGCAGTTTAAGCGCATTCTCATTGCCAGTAATGACTTGATCAAAGAACACTTCACCAGTTTCTGAATCAAAGATCTTGGTTCTTACTCCATTGAGTGGTTCTCCAGTTTCATTATCAAAAGCAAGAGTCTTAAGATCTACTGAGCAATCTCTAATTTTCGCTTTATATATATCATAGCAGCAAGTCTCATACTTGTCTTCAGCATATAATGACCCAGGTCTGTTAGAGGTGAAATAACCATAATCTCCATTCTCACTTCCAAAATAGTGCAAGTCATTATAGCTCGAATTGATGTTGTTGCCTAAGTTGACCACCTCAGAGTTATTGACTTCTAGTTTGTATATGTCATGACCGCCGTAGCCTTGTCTAGCGTTAGAACTGAAGTATAAAGTGTTGGATAGATTATGGTAGAAAGGAGAGAGGTCGTCTCCTTTAGTATTAGCTATACTTACCGCCGTCGGTTCACCATAGCTGTTATCATTGATTTCAGCTTTCCAAATATCTAATCCACCCTTTCCGCCAAATCTGTTGCTCGCAAAATAGAGGTAGTTACCTGCTTCTGTTTCAGCTATAGTTGGATGTGTCGTGGTGTAGCCAGCTGTATTGATGCTTTGTGGTAAGGCTGATACATTATTGATAGAACCATCAGCTCCAACATTTCCTTTATAGATCTGACATTGGATACTATATACATTGACGTAATCACAAATGGTGAAATATATTTGGCTACCATCTTTTGTAAAGGCAGGATTTGAGATCAGCTGTTCTTCTTGAACTCCAGGAATCTCAACCACCGTGGTTTCCTTTAGCAACGATGATTTGCTCCTTTGGTATTTGTCTTTTTCAATTGGAAATCTAAGTGAACTATAGTACAAATCTCCGTTGAAATCGACAGGGGCATTTTCTGAGTACGGTGTATTAATGTCATTACTCAGTCTCATTACAGTATCTACAAGATTATAATCATTGGTATCTAGTGCCCATTCTGCAGATGATTTTAGGAAGTGTATATTTTCAGTTGTCCTGGTATCAACGTTGTCATATTCTGAAAGGTATAAGTCATATTGCCTTATGGCGGCAGCATAGTTGCCATTTAGTTGCTCTATTCTGCCCAATCTAAATATTGCCTCATGTGCCAGCGGGATGTCATCTTTTTGCAGATAACTTTCGAGTGCACTCTTGGCTATTGCCATAGAATGAGTCTGAAAAGCTGCATCTCCTAGTCTGAAGAATACTTCCGAATCATGTCCTTTGTTAATCTCCATCGCTTGCTGGTAAAAGTCGATAGCCTTGATAAAGTGGGCTTGATGGTAGGCTTCGTCAGCATGTTTTTTAAGCTGACTATATGAGTAAAATTGTGCTTGTCCAAGTTGTGACACGAAACATCCTATCACAATGGCTATGTATTTTAGTTTTAAATGCATAATAGTCTTTGTGAAATGAATCAATATATAAGGCAAGGTTTGTAATCAACGTCTGGGACCTTGGACCAAATGTATCTTAGACTAAGCTCTGGACCACCTCTTCCATTCGTAGCTACATCAAAATTGGAATTATTCAAATCATATGAAAAAGCGCCATACAATGGGCCTACCTCTAGGCCAATCATTGGATATAAGGCATCTTCCAATCGCGTGCCAACTCCGAGATAAAGCGCAGTGCTCTTAGAAGAGTTGAGGTATACTTTTCCTTGAATGTTGAGTACAATTTCTTCGTATACATCCTGCATTGAATAGAGGCCATTCAGAATTAAATCCAACTTATCTCCAAGCGGAGTCTGGAATATGCCATAAGCTGATAATCGCTGAGGACGAACAACTTGAGTGTTTGTTGTAGTCAGGAATTGTGTTTCTGGTCCATTGACATGGGATAGGCTTGCACCTAAATCTAAGTGTTTTCGAAAGTTCTTTTGCCACCTGTAATTAAGCCCTAATCCTATGTCTCCAAAATTGACATTTTCATTATTAATGGCTTCGGCAGCTATCGTGGGATCCACACCTTTTCCACTGGATTGATTCCCAGTTGTTGCATTGGATGGATTCAAGCCCCTCTGGTAAAAGCCTACGGTTAGACCAGGGGTTATAAAACTGTGATCGCCTAATTTCAGACTCAAAGAGAGAAAGAGGTTGCCACCTGTCCATCCCAGATCTAAATCACCCGCTCTGTCATAATTAAGTAAAGCTCCAATTCCTAAGAAATGGCCTTTCTTGCCGACTTGCTGTTTCATATCAAATCCAAGATCAGCGGAAGAATATCCGACAGGTACTCCTGCCCATTGATCTTTGTAATTAGCATGCAACCGGACATTTCCATTGAATATACCTGTCAATGCTGGATTTAGATTCAACGGTGAGTTGAAAAATTGGCTGTAATGGATATCCTGTGAGTAAGCGTTACTTACCGCGAAAGATATTCCAATGATCAGAAATACAATATTTCTAAGCATACGAATTCATTAAATTATGATTAGTAATTTTTATTAACTCTTGATATGAGAATTGCAAGGCAAGTAGGATATAAAATCTTCTAGCCTACAAACGTAGAAAGATCTTGTCCTGCTGCGACTCTAACATTTCCTTAATAATAACACCTATGTCGCTTCCTCCTAGTCTAATATATGAAAAGTGTTAAAATTTCGCGGTATTGACAACTTAGAAAATAAGTCTAATTCTTTCGAAGGGATTCAGAATATTTTGATACAGCAATAATTTCAGCATCAGAAAGCAGGCCTTTATAAGGTTGCATTAGTCCTCTACCAAAATAGACCTGAGCCACAGCCTCATTGATCGATATCTTTGATTTAGTGAGATCTTTGGCGCCGTTAATCTTCATATCACCTTTAAATCCATGACAGAGTGCACAGTGAGTCTTGAACAGCTTAGGCCCATCTATCTCTGCTATAGCGTTCTCATCTACACCACTAATAATTGCTTTTGCTGCCTCTAATTGTTTCGGAGGGATTGGTTTTGAATCATCCTTTACAACCTTATTCTCTTTTTTCTTCTTCTTAGCCTTCTTAGCGACTTTTGAACTTTTTTCTTTCTCTTGACTTGAAGCATCCTTCTGGGAATTGCCAGAACAACTGAAAAGTACAAGACAGAGTGGTATGAGAATAATTGTGAAGAATTTCATGATTAAAGTTTAATCGTAAATGTAATATAAATCTTCTATGATTATATCTTGGCTGACCTTTGTAAATGTCTTAATTCCTAGTATTATAG
>CAZPUF010000149.1:0-7595 GCA_964589705.1 uncultured Saprospiraceae bacterium
TTTTTGTTTTGAATTCTTTCTCCAAAGAAATGACCTGCATTTCTCTTTCTTTCATTTCTACTTTCTGATCAGCCTTATAACTTTGATAGTCGTCTTTTAGCTTAGCATACTTGTCTTTGGCTTCCTGAATCTTCTTCTGCTTAATCGCTTCATTTTTGCTTTCTGCTTTTGACACTAACTTGTCTGCTTTAGACTCTGCCTCAGATACCTTTCTGTTTGCTGTCAATTCTGCTTCCTTGATCGTCAAGTCAGCCTTCTTATTTGCTTCTTCTATTTTTCCTTGACTCGCTTTTTTCAAACCAAAACTAGAGAATACAAATCCCAACAAAGCTCCTGCTGCAAGGCCCACTATGGCCATTAATTCCATATTTCAATATTTATAGATTATTAAAAAAAAGTAGTGAACAGACTGAGTAGTCCAGTGTAGGATATATGATATGTATCATAAGAGATGGTCTCTCGCCATCTGGGCAGATAAAAGTTGGTCTTGGTACTAAATGGTACCTATCGCTTCTATGTTAATCTCGAATATATCATAAGCAAACCTCATGTTTGCATCTTAAATCTTATCGGTGTACCTCATCAGAATGGACATCTTTCTCAGACTTCCCTGTCTCTGACTTCTACAGCACTCAGACATCGAAAACTCAATCGTTTCTTACTTTCTATTTCTCTTAGGCAGTCAGGGAGTGGCACTTTTGACTATCCTGTGACTGACCTAGCTTTAACAAAGATACTTATTTTTGAATTCCTTTTCTACGACAGGATTTTATCAACTTCTTATGGTCGCACCCAGTTTGGTCTCAAAATTCTTGATCAATGAAGACATGACCTTATCTATCTCCTTATCGGACAAGGTCTTACTGTCATCTTGAAATAGGAATTTGACGGCATAGGCTTTTTTTCCTTCTCCCAGCTGTTCGGCATTCTCATATACATCGAAAAGCGTTGTCTTCTGGATGAGTTTCTTATCTGTTTTAGCTGTAATTCTAAGGATGTCCTCAAATGTGGCTTGGTTCTCAAGCACCAATGAAAGGTCTCTCTCCGAAGAAGGATATTTACTAATGAGAGACACCTTAGCCTTGCTTTTCTTGGCAGATTTCAATAAAGACTTATAATTGAACTCAGCATAGTAAACCGGCACAGTGATATTCATCTTATTAAGCAACTTCCTGGACAGCTTACCAAATCTAACCATGACTTGATCTCCTCTGTGATATTGCATGCCCTCTGAGTATATGTGCTCTTCGGATTCCATTGGTTCGAATACCTTAGTCTGAAATCCCTGTACACCCAAACGACTCAGAATTCTGTCTACCCATCCTTTGGTGACATAAAAGTCATTTGCCGAACCTGGCGTCGACCATCCTTTAAGCTGACTACTTCCCGTTAGGAAACAACTCAGAAAAGCATGCTCCTTGTTATCACCATTCTCTTTTCTGTAAGTCCGTCCAAATTCAAATAACTTCAAATCTGTCTGCTGATAGTTGAGGTTATGTGAGACTGCGCGAAGGCCGCTTATTACTGCATCCGGCCTCATAATATCCAAATGGATATTACTGGTATTATTTATATAGATCAGGTCTTCACGATTTTCATCGTAATACGAAGACTCTATCAGTGACATGCCCATCATTTCGCTCCATCCATGAGAAGACAACATGTTAGCTATGGCTTTCCGAATCTGTCTTTCGTTAGGATGGTCTTCGTGATTGATGGTGGTCTTGAGTTGGGTCGGAATAGGAACAGTATTGAATCCATAGATTCTTAGAATCTCTTCTATGATATCCACGTCTCTTGTCACGTCAGCTTTGTTGGTTGGTACTTTGACAATCATTGTATCCTCGTCGACAGGCTTTAGCTCCATCTCCATTGCCCTGAGAATGTCATGTATTTCTTGTTGTTGTAGTTGGGTTCCTATAACCTTGTTGATTTTATCATAACTAATATGGACCTCTACTGGCTCTATCTCAGCAGGATAATGGTCGACAATTTCTGAGATGATGGTGGCTCCCGCGTACTCTTTCATCAGAAGCGCTGCACGCTTGAGCGCATACACTGTAATATTAGGATCTGATCCTTTCTCGAAAATTTTGGCAGCATCAGTTCTCAATAGATGATGCGTACTGGTTTGTCTGACGGCGCCTGCCGCAAAGTGGGCTGACTCCAAAAAGATATTTGTCGTACTATCTGTAACACCACTATTAATTCCTCCAAAAACCCCAGCAATGCACATAGGGTTATCACTGCCATCACAGATCATAAGGTCTGTAGATCTTAAGGTCCTTTCCTGCTCATCTAAACTCAGAAATTTGGATCCTTCACTTAAGTTTTTGACTCGAACTTCACCTTGCTGAATTTTATCCTGATCGAAGGCATGCAGCGGTTGCCCAATCTCATGTAATACAAAATTGGTTATGTCGACAATATTGTTGATTGGCCTTACTCCTACTGCAACCAAGAGATCTCTCATCCATTGTGGGGATGGACCCACTTTTACATCGGCTAAAGAAATGCCCGTATAACGAGGACATTGTTCACGATTCTCTACTACAACGGAAAGCGCTGGATTCTCTATATCAACTTGAAAGTCGATGACTGAGGGTTCTTCCACCGATCCTGACCAATCTTTGTGAATCTTAAAGTATGCTGCCAAATCTTTTGCAGCACCCATATGAGAAGTCGCATCAGACCTGTTAGGTGTCAAACCTATATCGAAAACATAATCATCTGAGATATTATAAAAATCCGCAGCTTCACTTCCTATAGGTACATCTTCTGGAAGCACGACAATTCCATCATGGTCTGTTCCAAGGCCCAGTTCATCCTCTGCACATATCATACCTTCTGAGACCTCTCCTCTTATTTTTCCTTTTTTGATTTTCCAAGGGTCACCTGCAGTCGGGTATAAGGTAGCCCCTACTGTAGCTATCAATACCTTCTGTCCCGCTGCTACATTTGGCGCTCCACAAACAATCTGTTTGGATTCTATCTCCCCAATATTAACCTGGGTCACAGAAAGCTTATCTGCGTTGGGGTGCTTCTCACATTGCTCTACATAACCAACGACGATGCCTTTGAGGCCTCCTTTTATAGTCTCTACTTTTTCTACGCCTTCTACTTCCAAACCGATCATCGTCAGTATTTCAGAAAGCTCTTCTATAGATATCTCGATATCCAGATACCTCTTTAACCACTTATAGGATAGATTCATGTAAGCAAATTCATTTTATAAATCAGTCGACAAAGATAGGAATAAGGTACAAGGAAAATTAGGTATGCGGTTTATGCACAAAGAATAAGGTCTAAGAGAGAGTACACCTCATTATTTCAAGCCGATTTGCGCAGCTTGTTGGACTTCTCCATTTCTGTCCTGAGCGGTCACGAAGGCAATAATTTCAATATTGTCTGGATTCCATTCCCCATTAGACGCTTCTGGAATGGTATAACTATAGCTTCTCCGAACAGGAATGTTTTCTTCCAGTCCTTCCGATAAGAAATCACCTTGGAGGCCTGTGAGGCTGGCCTTCATGACATGATTATGCTCGTACTCTATGACAATACCGTCAGGTGGTGGTGTAGATTGCACATCAAAGAGGTGGCTTTCTGTGACAACCACATGAATATTCGTCTCACCTTCTATCGGTTCTAAAGCGATGACCGATAGATCTATGCCTATCCTCCTAGTATTATTATCAAAGGTGGACAACATTTCAATTTCTATTACCTGAGGCTTCGCCAATTCTTCATCTACAAAGGCCTGCCAGGTTGCTGGATTAGTCTGGGCCTCCATGCCATTTGATTGCGCAACACGGTTGAATAGGGCAGAAGGTTTACCAAGAAAATCTATTGAAAATTCAAGATTAGCAGCATCGGGGTACCGAAAATCATATTTACTCTCTGTATGAGGTTCTGACTGGAGATCTCCATGGATACCATAGGTAACTACCGACCCATCCGTCACCTCTAAGAGGGCCTCTATAAAAAGATTGGCATTATGACATGGGACACATTGGACCCCAGTCAAATCTTCTAACAACATCACCCGACCTTCGGTAGGAATAACTGGCTCAGGAATGGGAATGGGTTGCTCTTCACATGCTACCAAAAGACACAAAAGCAATCCGATTGTCATACTAGAAACACCAATACGCATGTTAGATCTTCCTATCATTTTTAGAACGTAGAGTTAATCGAAAAATTAATACCACTGAAGGCTGGCTCTAATCTACATACTCCTCCATTGCATACTATGCCCTCCACCTGCTTAATGTATGATAGAGAGAAACGGTTAGCCTTCTTGGTATAATAAATATCAAATCGGGGATAATGCAACAAAACACGTTCCCCATTGTCCCCTATCGGCGTATTCTTTCCTGCCGAACTGTTATACATGTCAGAGACAACAAAAGACCAATTAGGTGCTACACCATATTCAACCAAGAAGAACAGCCAGTCTCCATAATCCTGCTTTAAGCCCGCTTTCTCATCATCCCCAATTAACATGTACTGCATCTCTAATCTAATCGATTTCTTTCTAGAGATCTTATAGAGGATGTCCATATAAGGTGTAATTGTCTCTACGATAGGAACCTCCGGTTTGATCTCATATCTTTCTTGATTATAGTTAACCAGTTGAAGTCCACCCTTGAGTTGCCATTCTCTATTGGGTTTATAAGCTACCTCCGTGAATAATTCTCTAAATAACTTTTCTCCTTCGATAGAATTGATAAAGGAATAATTGGCCAATAGAGATAGCTTCTTATTGACACGGTATCTGATATCTGCTTGATAGGCTTGCTCACTTATCGTCTGGGTAGCTGGAGAATATCTGGCGGTTAGCCTATAGGTATTCGCTCGATTCATAGGAGGAATAAAAGTGATGAGCCCTTGCAGCAAACTCAGTTGTGGATCAGCTCTAAAGTCAAAATTTTCGGTTCTTTTTGCTTCCAAGGTAATCCCCAGACCATGACCTGCATAACTCAAACTTCCATAATAAATCTGTCCGCGTTCTCTTACCCATCCACCAGTTACCGAAGGACCTATAAGCTGGCGAAGCGGTGCATCCGGATCAAAAAAAGCCTCAGCTGACTTTTGCGATACTTCGGCAAAAAATGAAAATGGACCAACCGTTAATGTGTTGTATAACGTAAAAGAATACGTGTTAGAGAATAATTCAAATTGATCCTCAGGAGAATAATTTCTAATGGCCGAACCTATGGCATCTACAGTCTCTCTATTCAAGGTCCTATTGACTACCCCTATGCCAGGTGCCAGGGTAAATATTGTAGCCCCAGTAGTGTCTTTGGTCAGATTAATAAAACCATCAAGATTTGCACCCCTTATGGTAGGATCATAGGTGTCAAATAGGAATCGTTGTCTTCCAGCAAAAGCTTTTATTGACCAATCATCAGATAAAGTATAGATAACTCTTGCACCCAATAAAGCATTATCTATGAGTAGGGCTCGTTCTTCATAGGCTCTGTAGATAATACCACTCCCTATCTGATCATAGATATGGCCAACTCGAATATTGAATTTATCTAAAGATTTTGCGATATGCCACCGACCTATGCCTTCGTCTGTATAAGATTGTGTTGGATTGAGCAGGTTGGAATTATTAAACATATCAAATCTTACACCCAGATCGAAGCCCTGATAATTATATCCTAATTCCAGCCAGGCTTGTGTGCCAAATCGCTCATTATCATACTGCGGAATATTAGCAGCACCAATCAATGAATCCCTGATAAATAAGTTAGAACTGGACTGAAAACTGCCTGAAAGGCTGCCTTTGTCTTTGCTCTTCTCCTGTGAATACAGCAAATCACTAGTACAAAGACTTATTAGTACTGAGAATGAAAGGGATAGCAAAAGATGACACCTAATCAACACTGAGCCCATATTAAGATTATACTGCAATATATATACTCGTGGACAAATTATCTCTTAGCTACGGTAATTGATAAGACAGTTTACGGTTAAGGCTCTTCCTCAAACACGCCTAATTGGAGTTGAAAAAACAAATTGAAATTGGCAGGAGGTGGTGTATTAAATGCCAACTCGATTTGTAAAAAAATAATATCATCCCTCACAAAGTCTTGTACATTGGGTAGCGATGGTGTCAAGTCTATTGAGGTTCGGCGATTAAAATCTCTTTGTACATAGTGAAAAATCTCTCTTCCAAAGGTATTGTCCTCAGGATCTAATACATCTATCTCTATCTCATTGATAAAGTTAAGATCAGAATCTACCAGTATACGCGGTGAAACAAAACCTAGAGAACCATGTATCCCAACTAGGTCCCCTTCGTTAACATTATTGGCATCAAGTGCCAGCTCCAGTGGAAATGGAACTTCTTGTCTTAAGGTCAAAATACGGTCTGCAGAAAACCCAGCAGGCACAGTCATCTCAACAAAGGTTTCCACAAGAAAACTGGCTTCATTTCTACTACAGCTGGTTGACAATAGTAACATACCGATCAAGGCACTTGTCGTTATCCAAAGTCTGTTCAAAGTCGATGACATAATTTTATAATTAAATACTGTCTATTTATAACGAGTATTGAATTCAAAATCTTACTATTTAGTTCATAAATAACAAAGCAATCTCTCAATATAAAATTGTAACGACAGACAAACTACTGTTTGTTAAATCTCACTACCTTTATAAAAAACAAAACCTCCATGGGAACCCAAACAGTTGAAAGTGTCAAAAGTGAGCAACAACGCAATGCCTTCATACAATCCCTGTTGACGGATGTCCGATCATTAGAGTATATGCTTGAGCATAACTGGTTTGAATCTGGCGTGACCAGATTTGGGGCAGAAGTAGAGATGGTCGTTGTGGACAATCAAACTCTGAAGCCAAGGAATATAGGCATGCAGGTACAAGAACTAATGAAGCACCCCGATTGGCTAGATGGTGAGTTGGCTCAATTTAATTTAGAATTTAATCTAGAACCACGTGTATTCAAGGGCGGCAATTTCCGACTAATGGAAAAGGAAATCCATAAGTATCTCACGACGCTTGAAAAGACACTTAAAAAACTAGATGCCACTTATATCCTTACAGGCATATTACCAACCCTTCAAAAATTCAATTTAAATCAAGAGAATCTCACTCCTCGGAAAAGATACTTTGCCCTCATAGATGCCATCAAGAAATTAGGCTTAGGCAAAGATGTCGAACTCAAACTTCTAGGTATAGACGAATTATTTGTCAAACATGATACACCTTTACTGGAAGCTGCAAATACGAGCTTTCAAGTACACTTGCAAGTTGACCCTTCGGCGTATGTCAATATGTATAATAATGCTCAGGCACTCGCTGCGGCCTCTATCTCTGTATCAGCCAACTCTCCTATCGTCTTTGGAAAGCGACTGTGGCATGAGTCAAGAATAGCCACCTTCGAGCAGGCCTTGGACACCAGGACCACTCATGAGCACATGAGAGAGCAGAGTACTAGGGTCTCATTTGGAAAGGATTGGGTCAATGATTCTATTCTGGAGATTTATCGGGATGATATCGCCAGATTCAAAGTGCTACTCAGCTCAGAAATAGAAAGCAACAGCTGGGAGGATATACAGCGCAAA
>CAZPUF010000150.1:0-7588 GCA_964589705.1 uncultured Saprospiraceae bacterium
CTAGATAATTAAACCAACTTTATTTAATTAAGATAAAACAAAACAATGAACGATATTAAAATACCAGTTTGGTTCTGGATAATTGCAGGTATAGCCTTGCTATGGAATGTTATGGGTCTGATTGCCTTTTGGGCTGATATGAATATTACACCAGAAAGACTAGCTGCATTAACTCCTGACCAGAGAGGGCTTTACGAGACACAACCTCTATGGGCAAAGATAGTCTTTGGAGGAGCTGTGATTACCGGAGTATTAGGTAGTTTGGGTCTACTCATGCGCCAAGGCTGGGCAAAAAGTGTTTTGTCCTTGTCCGTTGCATTTGTACTGGCACAAATGGCACATGGTTTTCTGTCCAATGCATATTCAATAATGGGTAGTGGATCTTAATAATGGCGATTGTGATTTTAGTGTTTGCTCTATTTTTGGTTTGGTTTGCTGGGTTAGCTAAGCTGAAGGGGTGGACGAGATAGTTATCTATTATCTAAACACTTTTATCACCGACTCACCAAATTGGTCTTGACAAATCGCTCTATAAAATCCTCTTTGTAAGAAGGTCCTAGTGGCAATTCCAGCTTATCCATATAGATGGTATCTGTGCCAATACTTGTGATGTTTTTTATCTGGATGATATAAGACTTTGATGTACGTGCAAACATATGTGATGGCAACTGACCATGGATGGTCTTGACATTCATAGAGGTCATATACTTTTTGTCCTTGGTATGGATGACAACATAATCCTTCATGCCTTTTATATATAGCACCTCCTCATAGAAGACTTTCACATACTGTCTGTCTGATTTGATATACATAAATGATTCCTCATAGTCGTCAATGTCAGATGCTGGTTTTTGGTTCAGTTCCATGTAATCCTGGACCTTTATAACAGCCTTGTAGAATCTGTCAAACTTGATGGGTTTAACCAGATAGTCTATCACATCCAACTCGTAAGACTCTAGTGCATATTGAGGGTAAGCAGTGCACAAGATGATATGTGGGCGGCGCTTCATAGATTTAATAAATTCCAATCCACTAAGTCCTGGCATTTCTATATCTAGAAAAATAAGATCAACCTCATTCTTACTAAGGAAATCTGAAGCCAACATGGCATTGCCAAACTCTCCTTGCTTCTCAAGAAAAGGGACCTGATCGCAATTGAGTTGCATCCCTTCTCGAGCAAACGGCTCATCATCTACGATTATGTAACGTATCATAGGGTGTCCAATTTTAAGGATACAAGAAAGGCTTCGTCTGTTTCAGATATATCCAGCACATGCTTGTCCGGATAAGCCAATTCTAGTCTTCTGCTGGCATTCTCCATACCTATGCCTCCGACATCTCTTCTGTGTAAAGTCCCTTTATTATTCTCTACAGAAAACTCAATAGACGTTGGTTTTGCATTCAAACTGATTTTGATAAAATCACTGCCTGATCCCGAATTGCTGTACTTGAACGCATTCTCTATATAGGGTAGCAGTATGAGTGGTCTTATTTTCTGACTACCCGTATTTCCAGATATTTCAAATTCTAGGGTTAAGTGTTGTCGCCTTAGTTGCTCCAGCTCTAGATAATTCTTTAGATACGTTATCTCTTTATCCAATGGGACTAAGTCCTCTTCGGTATCATACAGTTGGTATCTCAATAAGTCAGAAAGCTGCATAATCGTGTCAGGCAAATTGTCGTTCTTCTTCCTTGCCATGACATACATGTTATTCAAGGTGTTAAACAAAAAGTGAGGATTGACTTGCGTCTTAAGGTAAGCTAATTCCGTCTTAAGCTTATCCTCTCGCAAATTTTGGATTTTGACATTGGAACTGAATGATTCTTGAAATAACTTAAAGGCCACTGCCAAGGCTACAATACCCGCATTTGTCCAACTGCTACCTACTATATAGGTAAAGATATCAGGAGGTACGAAGTTGTATGATTCAAAGTCGTAATAGTCTGCGGGCACAAGACCTGTCCCTTCGAAGGCACTTCCATACTCCGTCCAGTAATTACTTAAGATAACAGCTAGAACAGATAAAACTGTCCAGAGAAAGTATAAGGAGATGCGTCCTTTCAAAAATAATCTTGGGATTAGCACATATAGATTAAGATACACCATGAACATGTCTGCAGAAATATTGAGAATCCACATGATTCCTGGTGTTTCCAAATTTTCAGTCAGGCCGAGTACTCCCAACACTTCATCTGCATATATAAAGAGCCAGAATAGCAAATGCCTGAATACTCTGAAGCGCTTGCCAAAAAGAAACTCTTGTAACCTTTTAGGTATTTCCATTGCTTTTTGCTTGTCTGATGCAAACGTATCCATATCTGCAATTTAATGGAATATCGGAAGTATAATAAAACCCAGCCTAAGTATAATAAACCCCCTGTCTAAGTATAAAGTGGCCGTTTTCAAGGTCTAAAGCCCTATAGTTTTACCCTCGCAATCACCCTTGAGTCATTGTTTTATTAATCAACTTAAATTTTAGACTTATGAAAAATTTGATTTTTTTGACCATGCTACTAGGACTTTTAGGATTCATGTCATGTAGTGATGAGTCGAGTATTATCGGAGATACTCAAGACCAAATGTCCTCCGCCTTAAAGACTTTTGCAGAAGGTCGTACTTGCAATCATGCCGCTCATATGGATAATTTGCTATCTGATCCAGAATACAGAGCAGCCTACGAGGAGCGAATGAGAAATCACAAATCTTTTATCAGCAATATGCTGGACTCAAGAGCCTCATGCAGCTCTCCTGTCATCGTGCCAGTAGCTGTACATTACCAGGGCGCTAACAACAGTGCTACTTTGGCTTGTTTGACAACAATGGCGCAGGAGCAGATAGACGCCTTGAACGCAGACTATCAAGGCACCAATAATGACATTACTAACTGGACTGGGAATGCTTCAAGCTCCTTTCCTGGCATATCTAATGGGGAAGCATGTCTTGAGTTTGTACTTGCAGATCAAAATCATCCCAGCGGCTATGGTCTCACTAATGGTGATCTAGCAGTAACAAGAAATGCGACAACTGGAGATTCAGACAGCAACTGGTCTGGATACCTCAACATATTTGTCAAGAATGCTGGAGGATCTCTAGGTTACTCACCACTTGGTGGTGCTGGAAATGGAGATGGTGTTGTGGTAGACCATGGTGCCTTTGGCATCTCTACTTCTTGTGGTAATATAGGTGCTAATGCACCATACAATCTTGGAAGAACACTGACGCATGAGATAGGTCACTACCTCAATCTGGATCACATCTGGGGTAATGGTTGCAATCAGGATGATGGCATCAATGACACACCAAACTCTCAGTCTGATTACGGTGGTTGCCCAAATATAGGAGCAAGCAGCTGTGGTTCTACTGACCTACATATGAATTATATGGATTACACCAATGATGCTTGCATGTATATGTTTACTGCTGGCCAGATAACAGAAAATGAAAGCTATGTGGCTTCTAGCTTGAGTAATATCACAAACAATGCTTCCAATGTAATATCTAGCTCAGGTGGAACTACTGGTGGCACAGGCGGCACTGGTGGTACAGGCGGTACAGGAACTGGCGGCGGTTCGACTACCTGTGGAATACCTGCTTCTTCTAATGTTGTATTAGTAAATAGCACGAGTGTAGATGTCACTTGGGAAGCGCAAGCTGGAGCTACTAAATACCAGATTATATATAGAGTCTCAGGACCTAACCAATGGACAAGTATGATTACACTTGAGGCAGAGAAAACGATAACGGCTTTGTCGCCTTCTACAGAGTACCAATACAGAATCAGAGCAAACTGTCCTAACGGCTGGACTGGCTGGACTGGCATAGAGACGTTCACTACACCAAGTGGTGGATCTGGCACAGGAGGCGGTAGTGGCTCTGGGTCAACAACGACATGCGATAAACCTGATTCATCTGAAACTGAATATCTATCAGCTAGTATGAATAAGGTAAGCTGGACGGCAATGCCACAGGCTATAAGATACCAAATCAGATACAGAAAAGTAGGTACGACAACCTGGACTAACAGAGCAACTGTGCCAGCATCAAGAACATTAACGGCATTACAAAGTGGTGCAACCTATGAATATAAAATAAGAACTCAGTGTCCTAGCGGGTGGACAGACTTTACAGAACTAGAGAACTTTACACAAACTGCCAATGGTGGCGGAGGAGGAAACGGCGGTGGAAGCACCGATAATACTATCCACTTCAACTTGACCTTGGACGATTATGGATCAGAGACTACCTGGGAGTTAGAAGACAGTAACGGTGGCATCCTCTCCAGTGGCGGACCATTCTCTAATAATGCGAACGGAACTGTTATTAGCGAGACATTCATGATCCCAGATGGTTGTTATACAATTATGGTCTATGATTCTTTTGGAGATGGCATATGCTGTGACTATGGTAATGGATCATTTGAGATATTAGATATCAATAATAATGTCGTTGAAGAATCTGATGGAGAATTTGGAAACTATGACTTCATCGACTTCTGTGTCACAAACAATGTGGCCACTTTTACCGGTGAGCAAAAAGACGAAAAAGAAAATAGTCTACAACGAAAAGGAAATCTATTTGATTTCTAAGAAGAAGTAAGTTATCAGAAGTCTAGAAATGAGGAGCCTCAAGAATATTGGGGCTCCTTTTACCTTTTTACCCCTGACGACATTAAGTGTCAGTGCTGGCACTTAACAATAATTTTAAAGAATGTAAGTTTCAGTTACGAACTTTAATACTTATCCTTAATCAACAACATTACTAATCAACTTTCAAATAATGGAAAAACTTCTCACTTCCTTAGCACTAGTGCTTGTCTGTCTCTTAATTTTTTCTTGTGAAAATGTAGACCCGTTTGATATAGAAAACGTGGATTTTGGCGATCCTGAAATTGGTGTGCCCTTAGTTAATTCCACTTTTTTTATTGGAGACATAGGCGCCAATCCTGATAATAATACAGAGGTAATCACAGATACAGAAGGTCGAGTCACTTTGAGATACTCTGACAATATTCCTCCTGTTTCTATTACTGAGGTTTTTCCACCAGTGGATAATTCAGTAGCGATTACCACTAACCCTCAAAATTTTGGCGTACCATTTTATGACATCGTCATTCAAAATGGGGATTTTAAAGCATCTTCTCTCGCATTTGAAATAACTAATCCAGAGAATGAAGGTCTCATCGTCATCATAAGTATTAGTGGTCTTGTTGATCCAAATAATGATTCTTTCTCAAGATCTTTTATACTTCAAGCTAACGAACGCTTTGTTTCTGACGATATTGATTTATCAGATTGGTCTATAGAAACTCCTCAATCAGGAACATTAGAGCTAACTTATTTTGCCGTTCTAAATGGTACCACTGTTGACATTCCTGACTTTACATTAAATTTTAAAAGGTTAGAGTTTACATATGTAGATGGCTTATTTAATAATGCCGCATTACCAACAACTGAGGACTTGATCGATATCGCCTTTTTTGATAGTTGGGTTAGCGGTGGATTAAATTTGGCAGACCCTCGACTTGTCTTCGAAGTAAATAATAGCATGGGCATTCCTGCAGAACTCCGACTCAATTTTGCTAATATAACCAACATACAAGGAGAGACGTTTGAATTGATATATGATCAACTCAATCAAGGCATAGCATTCAATTATCCTCAAATAAATCAAGTAGGAGAATCTGTATCGACAACCGTAGAGATAAATGGATCTAACAGTAACGCCGTAGATTTATTCAATCTCAAACCGTCAATGATTGATTATGACTTAGATCTTTTTATTAATCCTCAAGGTGGCCTTCCTGGCTTCTATACAGACGAAAGTGAAATTGCAGTAGATGCCATTATTGAATTACCACTAAATATGAGAGCCAATGATCTCATATTGCAAGATACCATTGGATTTGATGAAATAGAGTTTGATGAAATAGAAGGGACTGGTGAGCTCAAACTAAGTCTTATTAATGCATTTCCAATAGGTGTCGGGGTTAATCTCGATTTTTTAGATGCACAGGGAGAAACTCTTTTTTCGTTGGTACCTCAAGATGAATGGGTGAGTGTGTCAGCAAATACAGATGTTCGACTAACAGTAGAAGACCTGGAGGCTCAAATTTCTTGTATTCCAATATTGGAAGAAGATGTCCTCAAAATACCTCTAGTAAGCAACGTTTTGACCAGGGTACTAATAACTACTACAGAAGATTTCCAAGATGATTTTGTATGGGTCCTTGATCATCATGGTGTAGATATCAAGCTAGGTGCAATATTAAGATAATTCAAAACTTGATGTTATGAAATACCTTATGCTCCTAATTGCGTTGTCATTTTGCAAAATATCTTTTGGCCAATTTGTGTCCTCATTCCACGAAGACCAACTACTATATGATCATAATATCGTAATGGAATCCGAATTTCTTGTCCGCAAATCAGAACAGCCAAAAAGACTGACTTGGGTTTTGCCCAATTTCAGCGCCACTATGATAAGTCCTCAATTGACTTACGGTGACATATATGTGGAAGAAAGCAAAACGTTGGACTTGACTTTGGCTACACAAAGCGGAGATGACTTTGACTTACAAATGAATGCCCGAGTTAGCTATGGAGGCCTTTCCTATCGTATCAATAATATACGCTTTTCGCTGTTCCATGATGCAATAGTAGATACGCGTATGAATATTCCCAATCACCTTTTCGAATTAGTGACAGAAGGTAATAGTCGTCTGGTCAGCGGTGATATTGACATCAACCCACAAGTGCTTTTCTCATCGACTCACAAATGGGCGCTGGGTTTTGATTATCAGAAAGAAAATTTGGTTCTTGGTGTTCAAGCCAACATGTACACAGGTAATGCTTTTCTCAATACTTACAACAGTACACTCAATATTGATTTTGGAGAGAACTTTTTTGAGTTTGGTTTTGATAAAGATATCCTTGTAGAATCCAGTGGCGCCATTAATTTTAACACCATAGATAGTGTGGACCTCATTTTGAAGGAGAACGCTTTGACGACTTTAGGTTCATTTAGCAATATAGGTTTTGGCCTCTCCGCACAGTTCAGTTACACGTTCAATGACAATCTTAGAATATTTGGAAGAGTAGATGACATCGGCATTATCAGATGGACCAATGAGACTCAAATTCTTGATGAACAAAGTTCTGAGTCATTTGGTGGTTTTGATATCCGAGAATCATATATTTCAGGTCAGACTTTTAGTATTGAAGATACACTATACTCAAAGCTGGACATTGCGCACAGTTCAGCATCGTTCACTTCTACTCTTCAGAACAGCTTTTTTATCGGTGCCAATTATATTATAAATGATTATTTCTCAGCAGGGATCCTGTTAAGATCTAAGAATAATGGTGTGAATCAGGTCTTCTTTTTAGAACCCTATATCACCTTGAATCCTTTTGAAAAAACCAGTATCACCGTAGCCAACTTTATGCAAAAGTCGTCTCCCATTAATCCCAAGTTGACCTTACGTACAGAACTAGGAGAAACCTTTGGTATCAATTTGTCTTTGGTCAATCCTTGGAGAGTGAGCCGATATTATGACACCAAGATGATACATGCCAGTCTTGGGATGTA
>CAZPUF010000151.1:0-7570 GCA_964589705.1 uncultured Saprospiraceae bacterium
CTCCTAATTTAGTGTCATACTAAGTTAGGAGTTTGCGTATTATATCTACAGTACCGTCTATTACAGAATTGCTTAGCGACCTTGAGTTAAATGAAGAGGTTGTAGGCATTACTAAGTTTTGCGTACACCCCAATGATTGGTTTCGTAATAAACAGAGAATAGGAGGAACCAAAACACTTAATATCAGCGACATTCTGGACCTCAAGCCTGACCTTATCATTGCCAACAAAGAAGAAAATGTCAAGAAGCAAATAGAGCAATTGCAAATCAATACAGAAGTCCTGCTTACTGACCTAAAGACCGTAGAAGATAATATTACCCTTATTGAAGAAATCAGCACTCTCACTGATAGGAGAATGACAGGGATTAGGCTAGTTTCAGAATTTAGGGCAGCATTAGATTCTATAGTACCTCTGAGCTCAACGCTAAGGTGTGCCTACCTTATCTGGCAGAAGCCCTATATGACGGTAGGACGCGACACATACATACATGACGTCATGGCCAACTTAGGATTAGAAAATATATTTAGCGAAAGAGATAGGTACCCTACTATCTCATTGGAAGATATAAAAGAAAAAAAGCCTGACGTGATATTACTATCCTCAGAACCTTTTCCTTTTGGGGTAAAACATTTGAATTTCTTTCAATCAGTATTTCCTCATTGTCAGATATGTCTGGCAGATGGTGAAGCATTCAGTTGGTATGGCACCAGACTAATTAAAAAGGCACGATATCTACAATCGCTTATACAATCTCTTAGGGACGCTGTATTATAATTTTTTTAGCCTTTTCTATTCCTGAAACTTTTGTGACTATTGAATATACTCCAGGACCTATATCACCCGTAGGCACTTCTACTTGAGTCTGACCGTCCAATATACTTTCATTAAGATACACTGTCTGTCCGAGCAAATCTGTAATCGCTACAGATTCCAGTATACCACCATTCTGAGCAGTCACTCTTACATATGCATCCACTGGATTAGGATGTATCGCTACTAAATTGGATTCATCTGGATTGATACTAGAGAATGTCCCACGCTTAAATACCACATCAGACAACGTTATAGAAAATTGTTCTTCTTCGCCTGACATGGATCGCTGAGTAAATACCAATAAGCTGATATCATCCCAAGTACCGGTTTGTCCACTTCTGGTAGCAAAATCTTCTGCAGATATATGATATCGACTATTTACACCACTTATAGGTAACTCAGCATGCAATTGGTCATCCCACACTGATACACTTTCCTTAACTAGGGTGATTTCTAATATTCCTTCACCTGTTATTAAAAATGACAAGTTATTTAAATGAGATAAATCTACACCTTCAAACCTTGGCGTCATTGCTCTATAAATCGAGAAAAAATCAGCGGTTGTGGCTGTTAATTCAACACCTCTTTCTACAGGATAATTATCTTCGGTCTTCTCTATTGCCGACGGCACAACAGTATAATCAAGAATTTCAGTTTGTGCTGCATCATCTATCCCCCAAGGACCATCAGAAACAAATAAGTCATCAGGAGTAGATATACTTTCCGTAGATATTCTTATTCCCAAGTCAAACATTGACCCAATCTCTATTGTCAAATTATTTTCATGTGCTACCAATTCCTCTTCAATGTACACCGATTCTTCTTCACCGGTTTCAGTAGTTCGCTTACCTCCTTCTATAATCAGCTTAGTCGAAAAATTATTATTCATCAACTTCAAGTCGAGTATACCATGATTATAAATTGCAGACTGGACAAAGACAAGTGGTTCATCAGACAATTGATATTCAGTGATTGGTCTGTGCAGATTGACCAATTGCAATATCTCATTAGCTAAGGTGTAAAGATCATCTACACTTGAAGCCCAAATTTGGAAATTAAAATAAGTACCATCACTGGTATAACTGTCTTGATTCCAATGAGATTCTATTATAGAGCTGTTCTCATCAACTTTAACTGCAAAGCTGACTACAAACTCTCTGGTACCATCTGCTCGATATATGTTACTCTTTATAAATGGGTGACCATTCAGAAAAAACTTTGACACAGAATGTAGTTCTGCACCTAATAATCTATCACAGATATATTTACTGTGCTCATACACTTCTCCCTCTGTCTTAAGCGCCAAAACTGTAGCAATATTCGTATCGTTCAATTTATAATCCACAGAAAAGACTTCCGTTGCATTTGTAATGTCTATAAGGTCATCAGGTGAAGATTCTAAAGCCGCCGATTCATTAATGACACCTATTGGTATCATGTCAGTCAAATTGAGTTGAGGGTCACGCGACATAGGACCATTATTGGCAGAATAGGTTGGCAAGGCATTACCTTTTGTTTCAGGTACCGGATATAATGCTCTCCCTAAATTTCTTTTTGCAATTTGCTGACTCAATCTGTTATTACTTTCCAAGCCACCTTGGTTACCTCCAGAGCTGGCAAGTACTGGGCAATTACCTACTCCCGAACAGGCAGGATCATCACAATCAACCAAACCATCACCATCATCGTCTCGACCATTAAAACAGATTTCTTGCAAGACAGGAGCAGAGGCACATCGAGCGCCATCATTCACTCTAGAAGCTGGTCCAAACGAAAATACATTAGACTCTATCGGTAAGTTGGTTGTAATCTGACCTACATTCAGCACCTGGTATATAGTACCTGTCTGATTAGCTGCTGCATAGAGATGTCCATCCCTGTCAAAATACAAAGCACCATAGGTATAATTTAATCCGCTAAGAACTGGCACCTCTCCGAGCACTGAGATGTCTCCATTGTCCGGGTTGACTTTCACCAGTAGATTATCGCCACTTGTAATGGAATAAAGTTGATTGTCTACGTTATTATATGCCCAATCATCTATATCTACATCAATACTTAGGGTACGATAATTTATGATTTTGAGATAACCGTCTGACGTTGGATTTAAGTCAACCACAGCATATTCGGCACCCTCTGCTTTTGCATAATATTTTCCTTCTCGATCAATATCTCCAACTGTTGCGGCAGTAATAGCTCCATCTACTACAAATTCAGTTGCTTCAAGATCTCTCCCTACTCTTACTAAAGTATGGTCGGGCTGAGCCAGTGTCCCCCACAGATATCCATCGGTTGGATTATAAGCTGAGGCATTGATATTGGCCTTAGTAACATTTGCCTTTAGTAATGAAGATTGACCGCTAGACAAGTCAACACTATGTAGGTCATTGTTCTGAAAAAGGTAAGCACTTGGACGGCAATTAAAAGGAGTTTGCCCAATCATAGAAAGGGACATCAGTCCAAATATGGCCGCGAGGTAAGTTAATTTCATCCTTATTATATTCTAAAGGATGTAATGCAAAGATGATGCAGAAGTGGGGTAATATTAGATATTTGGTAGGAAATTGCCGTCTACTGGGCAAACTTGAAGGAAATCTAGTATCTGTGTTCGATAGTATGTACCTCCCCAGCTATTCTAAGGTAATAATTTCCAGTTACCAAATTACTCAAATCAATAGTGTTAGAATTATCCTCAATTTGGCCTAGACTAACCAAATCTCCTGCTTCATTAGTAACAAACCATGATATAGGCGGCCTGAATTTCTTGTTGATGGTAACCTTATAAGTTTTAGAATCAAAGTATACAGTAAGTCGTCTGCTCTCTTGAATCAGAGGATTGCTCTCTGACCATCTCAAAGTGCTGATATTTTGTGTTGCGACTAACATTTTGATTATATACTCTATTTTAATTTATTCGTCTTGTTCGACAATTGTTACACTTATTATATTTGGTAAACAACAAAAAGGTTGCTTCACCCCTATCCACATTATTTGAGCCTCTTTAGCCAAATCCCCTTGCAGATAAGTATATGCTACTGATTATCAATAACTTAAGTAAACTAATGCTGACAAAAGGATTTATCCAATTTTAACTATCAAAAGATATTAGTCTTATTATAGTCTTGAATCGTATCGCTTTTATATAAGTAATACGCTGACCTCATCCACTTGAAGAGAATCAAACCTAATACATCAGATAACGCCGATGTCCAATAATATCAAAAGGTGATAGATAAGAGTGCAAAGACACTTAACAAAAGTGACCTCTCATAATAGTGTTACTTCTTTTAGAACAACAATGATACAAATGGTCACAAGTATCTATTGTAAAATGACCAATAGCTGTCAGAATTTGAAGGCTTTGCTAAAGTTGTAGAGGATTCGTAGAAAAATGGGTGGTTGCTGTAGTAGGAAAGCAAAAGTGTAGTCAGAGAATTCAATGTCCTTAAACTACAACCTCGAAGATATGAAAACAATAATTACAACAGCACTTATAATCGGAATGGCCCTCAACTTATTCGCTGGAATTACACCAGAGTCTAAAATTATAAATACAGAGAAAGTAACCGTGTTTGCTCAAACAGATGGGTTATTTGAATCAGCTACTTATGATGAAGTTAGTGAGTTGATGCGTTTTATAACTAAATCTGACATCTCGGTCATTCAGATTATGAATGCAGATGGAGAGTTGGAATTCCAACTGCCAGTCATGACAAATGATGTACAACTCAATACCAATTTATTTGGTTCTGGAGAATTTAAGATCGGTTTTGTAATGCAAGGTGAAAACCAAGTGTATTACTCTAAAGTCAACATAAAATAGGATAGGATATTTAAGGGGGGACCACCCCTTAAAATGGTAGAAACTTAAAAAGTAAGTTTCAAATATTTGATAGAATATTTAAGGTGAATGAGCGGTATGATAGATTGACCAAATGTCAATCTAAACAAAAGAACTACAACAATTGTCATGAGTGAGCACAGCGAGTCGAATGGATCAGTTGCAGTTTTAATGACCGCCCTTTCAAATTCGGGATTAGTCACCTCGAAAAGATAGAATGTTTAAGGTAGAGAGATTAGTCACCTCTTCGTTGAATCTCAAAAAGAATCAACAAAAGATAGATAGAATGTTTAAGGTAGAGAGATTAGTCACCTCTCCGTGATTTGACATACAAATCACAGATAGAATGTTTAAGGTTAAGAGATTAGTCACCTCTTACAAAGGGTTTTTTAAGTCGATAATAGGATCGAAAATGAAAACTATAAAAGAGGACGTAATGAAAATTTATGTTCTCTTTTTTTTGTCCTTTCAACATTAAATAAAGTGACCACCTTATTATGAGAATTAAGAATAAAAATTGTATTGAAACCAATCTACAACATGAACAAATTGATAATCCGAATAACGAAGGCAACTCTGTTGCTCATCTTTGCATTTTGTGCAAATGGAACCAGCCAATCTGTTGATAGCAACAATGAAATAAACCTTACTAGTGATAACACCAGATCATACAATACAAGTCTTGACAATATCCTGAGCGAATATCAAATACTTCGCCTAGGCTCTAACGTTACAGCAATAAAAGGAAACCCTCAAGGATGGCTGTCAATCAAGAACGATGGCAATACGCTTGCACAACTTAATGTACATACTGAAAACCTCAGTCATGAAAATAACAACTTAGATCACTTATCCTTTCTTTCAGGAGGAGTCAAAAATGGTGGACATGCTAGTTTGACAATAGGAGAAAATTTCATGTATGGATTTATTCAATCCAGTCATAAGAAATACTATGTACAACCTTTAAGATATTTTGTACCAAATGCGGATCCAGCACTTCATGTCTACTACGAAGAAAAAAATGTAATCAATAAAAATCACGCTGGTTGTGGACATCATCACGGACTTCAGAGCGACTTAAAAGAAAAGTACGAAACAACTCAACAGAAATCATCAGGAGCTTGTAAAATCATAAATATTGCGATTGGTAATACATTTGATATGTTCCAGAAATATGGATCTCATCAAGATGTTATAGATCAAAACGTGGCAGTACTCAATATGGTCCAAACAGATTTCAGATCAGAATTCACTTCAAATGTAGAATTCAAACTTGTAGCAATACACATTGCAGAATCTAATAATGACCAACCACTAGCTCATAGTATAAATAGCACTAACTCAGATGTACTCCTGCCTTCCTTCAGAGAATGGGCAGGAAACAATAATTTTGGGTTACCTGATGGCATCAACGGTGGTTTTCAACAAGATTTTGACATGGCTGTACTTTGGACATCCAGAGATATAGACTTTGATGGAAATGATGTCATAGGTCTTGCCTACACACCAGGATGGTATAGCATCTTAGAAGACTTCAGTCCTATTGGCGGAAGATTAAGATCTTTAATGTCTCATGAATTGGGACATAATTTTGGAGCAGTACATGATACTCAAGGAGCAGTTACTATTATGGCTCCAATGTCTGTACAAACAACCGTATGGTCTGAAGCATCCGCCAATGCCATTAGCAGTCACTTGGAAACACTTTCATTTCTAGAATCGTGCTCTTCAGAAGGACCACCGGTTGCATATGCATTCCAATCATCTTTTGCTGTCTGTGAAGGTGGTACGGTTGAGTTTGAAAATCAATCTCAATATTGTGATAATATCACTTGGATGATAGAAAATGCAAGCCCATCTACTTCATTTGATGCAAAACCAGTTGTTAGATTTAATGAGATAGGTACCCAATTAGTTCACCTGACTGCCTCTAATGCATTAGGGGATGATGTATTCAGCACTTTTGTCCATGTAGAAGCTGAGCCTCAAGTTAATTGCACGCCACAATCTCTTCCTGGAAATGGAGGAATCAGCCAACTTGCTTTTGGTGATTTTGTTTCGGCTACAGGACTGGCGGACCAAGCAGGTACATATGAAAACAATATCTGTAGTGGTATCATTACAGTAGAACCTAGTCAAGACATAAATCTGATTATTGGCCTACACGGTATACAGTATATTAATTTTTATTTCGATTATAATGGAGATGGAGATTTTGATGATGCCGAAGAAAGTCAGTCAGGATTCTTTGTACAATCAGATGGTGTCTATTCACTTCCACTTACACTTGCTGATAATCCAGTGACAAATAAAATACTAAGAATGAGAATCATCACCAGCGATACTCAGATTAGCTCATCATGTCATACCCCAAATAATGGACAGGTAGAAGATTACGGATTATTCTTTGCCACACCTCAGATTATAGGTTGCACGGATCCAAACTCAGAAAATTATAACCCACAAGCGAATTTAGATGACGGCTCTTGCGAATCTAATATCGAACAATTGGTTTGGTATCAAGATGCTGACAATGACGGGTATGGTAACGAAGCAGTATCCATGCTTGCAGAAAACCAACCACTTGGCTACGTCTCCAATAACACTGATTGTAACGACAGTAATGAAAACATAAGACCCAATGCACAGGAATTGTGCGATGGATTAGATAACAATTGCGATGGCCAAGCAGACGAAGGATTAGAAATGTCTACTTACTATGTAGACAATGATGGTGATGGGTATGGAAGTGATGCATCTCCCATGTTGCGATGCTCTGCAATAGCAGGATATGTACAAAGAGGTGGAGATTGTAATGATAATAATCCAGACATCAATCCTAATGCCTCTGAGCTTTGTGATGGATTAGATAATAATTGTGATGGATCAGCAGATAATGGCGCTGAGGTCATCC
>CAZPUF010000152.1:0-7556 GCA_964589705.1 uncultured Saprospiraceae bacterium
AGATACCATCATCTACAAACGGATCATCAGTCCTCAGTTCTTGCAAAATAGAATCAATATCAGGTACTCTGAATTTTTCATTCTGTGCAGTTAATTGTGAATCATTGACATCAATATCCAAGGCAAACGTTTGGCCGACTGGCTCAGCTCTCCATACCGATAACTCATCATCGGTAAACTGATATGATCGAGTGTCAGGATTGTATATAAGCGAATATATATTATTATCTCCCGTAGTTATCCGAACACTCGCATTTTCTAATGATTCCTGGAAAGAAGAATCAAAGTATGGTTGTGATAACCCAATGCGGACCTCGGGGAGTCTGTCATCCATATCATGTAGCCAAGCATCTACTACGTATTGAGCATCCACCTCAGCGAGATCCACATCGATCACATCCTCGCAAGAAAGAATCATTGTCAAACCTAGTAGACTAATAATTATATACAAATTGTTTTTTAGTGTAGTCATCATGATTATTAATTGAATTTGAAGTTGTAGGAAACGGATGGAATGAAATTTCCAATCACTGACAATCGAACGGCTTCTGTCTCTATTGGTTGCGCAGGATTTGGTCTGTCATCAGTTGGTCTGAAGAAGATCGAAAAAGCATTTCGCCTACTGTATACATTGTAGATAGAGAAGACCCATTCTCCTTGCCATTTTCCATCTCTCTTAAGTCTGCTCTTTCTGGTTGCCCCTATATCCCATCTGTGATAATCAGGTATTCTTACATTGTTTCTTCCTGAGTTTCCATCGTGTAGGACCACATAACCTTGTTGTTCAAATCGGCTTGTTGGAAAAGTAGTTGGTGTCCCAGTAACGTAGGAGAACGTACTACTTACACTCCACTTATCATTAAACTCGTAGAATCCGGTAAGACTAAGATTGTGGGTCTGATCAAATCTTGTAGGGTACCATTCATTGTTATTGATGCCATTTACTCTGTTCTCAGTCCTGGCTAAAGTATAACTCAAGAATCCGGTGAATTTACCTTTGTTCTTCTTAAGTAATAATTCCAATCCATAAGCTCTGTTTTCACCCTCTAACAAATCACCTTCTATAAATGGATTAAGAAGCAAATCCGCTCCGTCTATATAGTCAACAAGGTTGGCTACAGTTTTGTAATATATCTCAGAGCTAAACTCATATGTATTTGACTTTAAGTTTTTAAAATAGCCCAGTGCAACCTGATTAGCAATCAATGGTCTGATGTTATTGGTTGCAGGTGTCCAAATGTCTACAGGGGTGGAAGCAGTTGTGTTTGACACAAGTTGTATGTATTGTGCAGTTCTGTTATAACTAGCTTTTATAGAACTTGTCTCAGTTAATTGATACTTGGCTGAGAATCTGGGTTCTAGATTAGAATAAGTTTGTATGCTTTCCCATTGGTCAAAAAATTCTTGTCCTTCTACAGGTCTCCTTTCTCCATCAGGTGCTTCTCCAAAAGTATAGGCAAATCCTTCTCCCGTAAAATTGAAAAAAGACCATCTCAATCCATAGTTAATTGAAAGATTGGATGTTACGTCTTGCTCGTTTTCTATAAACAAAGCACTTTCTATGGCATATCTGTCAGGTAAGCTAATGTCTCTGATAACACCTTCAGATACACCAACTGCATTACCTGGTATGAATCTATATATTATGCCTTGTCCTCCAAATTTTACGAGATTTTCTGGATTTGCAAATAAGGTAAATTCTGGCTTGACGCTATAGTTGACGATACTTGCGTCCCAATCAAATCGGTCAAATGAGTCTTCCCCAAAAGCGATCTGATAATCATAGTCACTAAAGTAAAAGGTAAGGTTAGAAAATAACTTATCACTAAATAAGTGATTCCATCTCAATGTTGCTGTCTGATTCCCCCAGCTAAAGCCTGCTGCTGCACCAAACTGAAATCTATCCCTACCTAAGTAGCCAGACAGGAATAGTCTGTCTCGCTCACTAAATATGTAATTAGTCTTCAGTGTCAGATCATAAAAAAACAATCTAGTATCACCAAGGTCATCGCCCAAAAAAGGACCTGCAAGGATGTCAGCATAAGATCGTCTTCCTGCAATGATGAAGGAAGATTTGTCCTTGACGATAGGTGCTTCTATTGATAGGCGACTAAAAATCAATCCAACTCCTCCATTGACCGCTAGCTGTTTGCTATTACCTTCCTTCATTCTTACATCCAAGATGGAAGCAACACGTCCACCATATCTGGAAGGAATGCCACCCTTATATAACTTCACATCCTTAACCGCATCTGGATTGAAAACGGAAAAGAAACCAAATAAATGAGACGAATTGTAAACAGGTGCTTCATCTAATAGTACAAGATTTTGATCTATAGATCCGCCCCGCACATTGAATCCTGTTGCACCCTCTCCGACAGTGGATACACCTGGAAGTAACTGTATGCTTCTGATTATTTCAACTTCACCTAACAGGCTTGGCATTTTTTTGATAGTACTTATATCTAATTTGTTGACACTCATTTCTACTTGGGTGACATTCTTATCTTCAGCCTCTGCCGTAATAATTACTTCTTCAAGTTTCGATGCCTCTTCTGTCAGTTCAACATCGTTTTTTGTGTCTTCAGCTAATGAAATTGATTGGTTGGTTGTATTGAATCCTAAATAGGCATACTCCACTGTATACTGACCTGGCGCCACAGTTATAGAATAGTATCCATACTCATTGCTAGTAGCTCCGGCACCATTTTCAAGAAGATAGGCAGTAGCACCTATAAGTGTTTCCCCACTGGAAGCGTCTTTAATATACCCACTAAGGGTTACTGTTTCTTGGGCACCAAGTAATGAAGAAATGAAAATGAAAAAGAAAAGGCTATACTCTTTTAGCATACAGTATTATTTGACTGTGAAGTAATAGAAGCTATTTGGATTCTTGATATGAATTTGGACGAACAAACCCATTTTGACCATGAAATTAATAACATGTCATCTATATTTTGCTAACATTGGCTAACTCGTCTATTCATGTTGTAATCAATAATGTTTCCCTTAATTATTACCATAATTGATTATGATACAAAATAGGGGAATGGCAATCTATTTGTTTGGAATTGCTATTAATTAGCTTAGAAAATTCGGGTAGATTATTAAATGATAAATCTATAAATATTCACCTTGTAAAAGAGAGTGACTTGGAAAGTTATTGTAATATAAAATACAAAAGGTCTCAAGATGTAAATCTTAAGACCTTTGTTTATTTGTTGGGTCTAATAAATTTTATTGGTGATAGGCCGAATTATGGGCAAGAGTACTCCCGCATGTAGCACATGCTATAGCAGATCCTCCACCACCAGCACAACCATTATTACAGATGTAGTGCCATACTCCATTAGCATTTTGAGGAGGTTCTGGAGCTTTTGGGGGTGCTGCTGCTGTTGGCGGAGGTGTTGCATTGACACCATTAACCACTGGGTTTGTAATAGATCCCATTGGTGTAGCACCTGGATTCGTTGTTGCAGCTGTTGGAGCAGCAGTTGGTGTTCCTCCGGCAGGTGTATGATACGCTTGATTATGCACTAGAGTCGACCCACATGTTGCGCAAGCTACAGCAGATCCTCCTCCACCAGCACACCCATTATTACAGATGTAGTGCCAAACGCCTTGTGCATTTTGCGGTGGCTCTGCGGTTGCGTTTGCAGCAGGTGGTGGGGTATTACTCGGTACTATAGGCTCGTAGTTTTCGTCCAATATAGCATCAGGTCTTTCAGGAGCATTTTTACAACCAATGCTCAATAACAGACTAAAAGCAAATAAAACTGATAAAATTCTCATGGATTATCGTGTTTATTATGTTCTAAAGCAATATGCCAGAACTAGCTTGCAAATATACAAGTCTTGAGGCATAGAGGGGGGAATATTAAGACATTAGTGTCGTTCTTACAGTCAAAGAAGGAGTGAATGTAGTTGGATGGTGTAAAGTTGTAATAATGGTAAGAGCATACTTGATGAGCCAACTTGTCACCATTTCATTACAATCTTACCTGCGGATTTTCTTGATTCCAAGTGAGCATGAGCATCAGCAATATTAGTTGCAGCATAGGTGCTGTCTATGATAGGCTTGATAATGCCATTCTTAGCCAAATCCATTACTCCCTGGAATACCCTTTGAAATAATTGAGGCTTATGATCAGCAATCTTGAGCATATTGACAGCAATCATAGACTTGGAACTCATCAATAATTGTAAAGGAGTGAAAAGACCAAAACCAGCTACAACCCCTAAGCTCTTGAGTTTGTTGTTTCCTGATATTTGAGCAGCCGCACCAAAATTGACCATAAAGCCTCCTGGTTTCAGTAGTTTCCATCCTTGCTTAAATGCCTTCCCTCCGATACTGTCAAAGACAACATCCAACTCATTACCATTCAAAGTATCTGCAATAACAGTAGCAAAATTTTCTGCAGTATAATCTATAGGGAAGTCAACCCCATTATCTCTAAGTACTTGTTGCTTATGAGTAGATGCAGTGCCAAATACTGTACAGCCTTTAGATTTAGCAATTTGGGTCAAGATAGAACCTACACCTCCAGCCGCAGCTTGTACAAGCACATTGTCACCTTTATTGAGATTGATACATTGTACAGCGGCGTAGTAAGCGGTACAAGCTTGTGTCGCTAGTGCTGTCCCTATTTCCATAGATATATCTTCAGGTAAGATGGAGACTCCTTCAGACATTGTAACAGAATATTCGGCATAGCCACCAAATCTGGTCAATGCTGCCACTCGATCTCCTACCTTGACATTTGTTACATTGTCACCAACTGCCTCTACATATCCTGCTACATCATATCCCAGCACAGCAGGATTTTTGGGTGCTTCAGGATAGAGGCCCCTGCGGGCAACAACATCTGCAAAGTTGAGACCAAAATGGGTGTTCTTTATAAGCACTTGATTGCGGTCTGGCTTGGGAGTTACAGTTTCTTTAATTGAGAATGCTTTCTCAGCAGAACCGTATTTGTTTAGGTAGATGGCTTTCATGTTAGGATGATATACTGACTTTTTTATTTGGCAAACATTTGATCGAGGTCTTTAAATGCTTTAAACTCCAAAGCATTGCCACAAGGATCCAAAAAGAACATTGTTGCTTGTTCACCTGGCTGTCCTTTGAATCTGATGTATGGCTCTATAACAAACGTAATATCTGATGCCTTAAGCCGCGCTGCTAATATGTCCCACTCATCCCATGGAAGCACCACGCCATAATGAGGTACTGGCACGTTATGACCATCCACCTCATTGGTGTGTGTGTCGTGTTGACTTTTGGGCTTGTAGTGAATAACAAATTGATGTCCGTATAAATTGAAGTCAACCCACTTGTCTGCACTTCTTCCTTCGGCACAACCTAATATATCACGATAAAAGGCTCTTGCAAGGGAGACATCATGTACAGGAATTGCAACATGAAAGGGTGGTATAGATTTCATAATAAAATTGAGTTTAATTATTGTGGTCGTTGAAATTCCGAATGCTCATTCCACTTTGGCCATTCCCTGCTACTAGAGATAGTCTGACCTATGTCATAGTATAATTGGCCATCTTGCAACATCCCATCCATATTCCAACTATCCGCATCATATTCATCAGAGGGTGCATGATATCTTTGAGCAACAAAGCCATCTCTAAATTCTTTAGCATAATCCTTTCCCTTTTCTGCATGATCATAAGCCCCTTCGGCATATAGTGCAGGAATACCTTTTTTGACAAAATTGAAATGATCTGATCTAAAGAAATATCCTTTTTCAGGTTCTTGTTCTTCTAATATGTATCTGCCCTGCTTGCTTGCTGCAGTTTTGGCGTATGTGTCCATATCAGAATATCCTATCCCCGTTATCGTTAGATCTTTCATTAGTCCAGCAGGATTGACACCATCCAAATTCAGATTGCAAACTGTTTTGGTAAGAGGATAGAGCGGGTTCTCTACATAGTATTCTGAACCGAGCAATCCTTGTTCTTCCGCAGTAACAAATAAGAAGATAATACTGCGGTCTGGTTTGTTTTCTTCTAGGCTAAATGCCTCCGCTATTCCAAGTAAGGTAGCTACACCACTGGCATTGTCCAAAGCGCCATTGTATATAGAATCTTCTTCCACAACTTTGCCAACGCCTATATGATCCCAATGAGCAGTATAGATTACATATTCATCTGGCTGTTTATTGCCTTCTATGATACCTATAACATTATGCGAAATACATTCATCAAAAGAGTTGTCGACTGATACACTTACAGTTGCACCCATTGATTTTGGTTTAAATCCTTGTCGCCGAGAAGCTTTGATTTCTTCGGTGATGTTAAGACCACATTCTTCAAAGAGCTGTCTGGCTTTTTCCAAAGTTATCCATCCTTTGATACCACAATCTTTAGAACGATCTATACCTGAAAGGCCTTGCTGAGGTCCCGTCCATGAACTTTCTACTACAAACCAAGGATAACCCGCTGTAGGAGTAGTGTGAATGATAATCAATCCATCAGCACCTTGTGCATCAGCTATATCATACTTATAATCCCATCTTCCAGCATAGGTCATAATATCCCCATTGAAAAAATCAGGATCATCACCTCCATAACCGGGATCATTAATTAGAATGACGGCAGTCTTACCTGTCATGTCTATACCTGCATAATCATTCCAATTTCTACTTGGGTCTACAATGCCATAACCACAGAATACCAGTTCAGAGTTTTTAATATCTACTCGGTCTACCTTTCTTTCCGAGTGAACTACGAAATCTTTACCCTTTGTCCAGTTCATGGTTTTGCTTCCAGTTGTGACTGACATGATATTTGATATTTCTCCATCTATTGTCAGTAGTGGAACTTCCTGCTTATAACTATCGCCATTTCCAGGTTTTAATCCAAGTTTTTTAATCTCATCATTGATATACTGAGCGGCCATTTTTCCGCCCTCAGTGCAAGGCATTCTTCCCATATATTTGTCAGATGACAATTCTTGCAGATGCCTTTTGATTGTCTCTGAATTAAGACTTGCATTTTTACTTGCGTAGATTTGGTGCTCGGGCTTGCTAACAGGGGATTCCTTTTTACATGATAAGAAAATTATGGGGAGTATAACTATGATGAGTCTAAGCATCCGATTTATCATTTGTATGCAATGTAATCAACTAGGCTGAAAGTCCGAGTAATCAATTTCATCAGATCTTAAATATTTCATTGTTAAAGTGCTCTGTAAGTGGATTATAAAAAAGGCGAAACCATCAGATGATCTCGCCTCATTTTAATCTTATAATTACCTATTCTACCCAGTCCGCCAAAAATAGATTTGTATCTCTCGTGCCGCCATTATTCCTATTTGAAGAAAAAACCAATTTCTTACCATCATAAGAAAACATAGGAAATGAATCAAAAGTATTATCAAAAGTGATTTGCTCCAGACCAGTGCCATCTACATTAATCATATAAAGATTGAAAGGGAACCCTCTCTCAGACTTGTGATTGGAAGAAAAGATTACTTTTTTGCCAGATGGGTGAAAGAATGGTGCCCAATTCGCTTTGCCAAGATTTGTGATTTGGCGAAGATTAGA
>CAZPUF010000153.1:0-7547 GCA_964589705.1 uncultured Saprospiraceae bacterium
ACACCCTACAGGCTCTACACATAACTTCTACAGACACCCTACAACTTTTGAAAATGGATTAAAAAGTGACAATGGGTTGTCAGTTTGAATACGGATTGGCTCATATATTGAATAGAAAACTAATCGCCTAGGGTCGTTCGAAGGAAATAATAGGATTATACACAATGAATTTCTTGGTTAAGCTGTCTGTCTCAATTATGTAGAGCTAATCATATAATTGTCAGAAGTAAGATGAGATAAGTCCCTATATAAGAACTGATATTTAATTGATGTGATGCTAGAAATTGGATTCTCTGATATTAGATATAGAAGATCCATCATCCATGATATTGAATCTATAAGCGTTTGTTGGCAGCCCTACATAAAAAAAGCCGGTCCTAGTTTTCCCCCTACGAACCGGCCTGAAGAAGGATTCCTTATCGCTAAGTATTCCTCTCCAATAATCTGAACACAGTACAAATAGCATATATCTTGCCAATTTTCGTGGATTAGGCTGATGTAGAATGGAAAAGTGCCATATCGCATAGATTGAGCCTATTTATAGACTGTTTATGGCTTTTTATCACCTTTTTTTCTATCTACTTAAAGCTATTTTGACCTCAAATAGAGTAAGTTTTTACTGGCCTTGATAGCTGGTAATATGGCGGCCATAATGCCGATGAATAGCACAGTGAGAGATACAATAATAAAATCTCCAGCTCTAAGTTGTATGGGGTAAGCATCCATTAAAAATCCAGAAGGCACCCCAATGATCCCAAATTTCTTCTGAACAAAATAGAAGAATAGCGCCAGAATGAACCCTACAAAGATGCCAATCAAGGTAATCATTGCACCCAACTGAATAAAGAGGCGACGTATATCCTTGGCCTCGAGCCCCAAGGCTTTGAGCACAGAGACATCATTTTTCTTCTCTAATCCGATCATCCATAGAGCCCCCAACAGATTAAATGCAATAAGCAGCATGGTCAGACCAGTAATGAGGAAGCTAATCCATTTTTCCACCTGCATGACCTTTAAGGTAGATTCGTCCTGTTGATATCTGTTCTTGTATTCCAGATCAGTGCCCAGGATTTTGGTCAAAGCTTCTTTAAGCGCTATGTCAGATACAGTAGGTGTCTTCTTGACTTCCAGATAAGAGGCTTGCCCTTTTTTATCCAAGAGATTCGAGGCCAGATCATAGGAGGTCAGGATGTACTGATAATCACTTTCACTTCTTACAGAAAAGACCCCTACTGGATAAAGGTTCCTGGTTATGAAGTCCTTAGAGCCAAGCATAGATTTTTTCTTAGCAGGCATATATACTGTCAATGGAGTTAGCCTATCCGATATATTGAGTGATAATTTGTTCTTCATCCCAACACCAACCATAGCGAAGTGGGTATTTCCTTCTTGGGTTTTGTAAGTCCCATCGACCAATAAGGTGTCTAGACGTGTGACTTTGAGATAAGATTGGTCTACTCCTTTTATCATGCCAATTTCTTGTACGCCTCTGTACTCGAAGAGGGCCACTTCTTCTATAGAGACGGATATGGCTTCTACACCAGGCAAGGCTGACAGTTCCAACAAATCTTCATCCTTGATTGGGAAAAACTTACCTTCCTTAGGCACAATTTTGATATCTGGGTTAAACGCATTGAAGAGACCCGACAGTAAACCTTCAAATCCATTGAATACACTAAGTATCAGGACAAGCGCAGTAGTACCTATAGAGATACCCAGAATAGAAATTCCCGTTATTATATTAATGGAATTAGTGGATTTCTTACTGAAAAGATATCGTCTAGCTATGTCTAAGGTAAGTGAGGACATATATTAGTTCAAGCGATCATCCATGATGGCCTGATAGAAGACTGACTGGATACGTGGTCTATAATTTTTTCTAGAGAATACTCTGTTTTCCATAGTAGGGTAGGTCCTATTGGATAAAAATATATAGATCAAATCATATTTAGGGTCTGCAAAGACAGATATTCCAGTAAATCCTAGATGACCAAAGGCCAAGTTGGAGGCTAATTCTGACATGTTTTCAGTCTTGTCTTCATCCAGTTCTTTCATGTCAAAACCAATACCTCTTCTTGTAGAGCGATAATATCTCTTGGTAAACTTTCTCACCGTCTGTGGCTGAATGTATTGATTGCCCGCATAAGATCCACCGTTGAGTAACATTTGCATAAGGACGGCCAGTTCTTCAGCATTGGAGAAGAGACCCGCATGACCGGCTACACCGCCGAGCATCGCTGCACCCATATCATGTACGTGTCCGTGTATCACTTCATCTCTGAAATACTCATCTTTTTCTGATGGGGGGATACGTTCTTTAGATATTTTATTTAATGGCTTAAAGAGGGTATTTCTCAATCCAAGTGGCTCGTAGAATTGTTCATGGACGTACGCATCCAATGTTTGACCTGTCACCTGCTCTATAATCTGTTGGAAGATATAAAAGCCCAAATCACTATATCGATAGTTTCTATTTTCTCTCAGGTCACAGTTATAAATGTACTTGTATATCGTATCTCTGAAGTCTCGTCTCAGATATAGATTATCGGTTACCTGATAAGGATGTGTGTCAGATTTTTTAGTGCGGTAGTATTTGTCTAGACGTTTTGGATTTTTGACATCCTTTTCCATGGTGTCTTCGTAGAATGGAATCCAACCCGGCAATCCAGAGTGGTGAGCGAGCACATCTTCAATAATTAAATTGCCTTTATTAGTCGTGTCCAAATGAGGGATATAATGAGACAGCTTTTGATTGATATTAATCTTTCCTTCATCATATAATTTCATTAGCGCAACGGTAGAGGCCAAGATTTTGGTGACACTAGCCACATCGTAGATGTCTGAAGTGGTTACCTTTTTCTTCTTGCTCGGGGTATGATGACCAAAAGCTTTGTTGTAGAATATCTTGCCATTTCTGACGCCAAGAATCTGACAACCGGGAGCCGCTTTTTTGTCTAGCATTTCTTGTACGATGGTATCTATTCTGAGTAGTGTATCAGGTGACATCATCACCTCTTCTGGAGAAGCATGGCCCAATCTGTATAATGAAGATCTTATGATCCCTGTCTTTGCAGGAAATTTTGCATGGGCAGTGACAGGTAACTTTCCAGCTATTTTATGGATACCAAATATGGCTTGGGCTGCAGCTTTCTGCATCATATCATCCTCCTCATAGGTCTGCAGAATAGTTGTGATCTCAGGGAAAAACTTAAGCGCATAAGGACTGCCATTATTCACCAAAATAAGCTTTTGTCTGCTTTGTAACTGATAGATAAGATCAAACATGGCTTGGCTGATACCGTAGTCCTTAGAAGCATATATAGACATATCGTGCAGTGATACGATTACGGTTTCGTAGGCTGCCAATTTGTTGACAAGATTCTTGACCTCGGTGCTACTCATTTGACTACTACTATAAAAATGGGTGCTAAGACCAATTTTGTTTAGTTCCTTTTGAAAGGTCGTCCTGTCTTTGGATCCTAGCGAAAGGGTAGCGATGTTCTTTGTTATTTTCCTTATGGGTATCTGTTTGGTGTTGTCAGCGACCAGTGTTATTGCTTTGCGATACAGTTGCTCTTTGATATTAAGCCCAGCTCTGTCATTAACCTCTTTGGAGATCTGGCTAGTATTTTTGATATAGGGCTTACCCGTTAGCCTAAGATTGTATTTTGCTTTCAATATTTTCAAAGCCTTTTGATCGACAATGGCTTCATCCAGACGACCGGACTTTACTTCTGCAACCAGTTTGTCTATTGCCACCTTGATATCTATAGGGAGTAGCATAATATCATTGCCAGCTTTTATGGCTTCTAATTCCATGGTACCTGGCTTATAGTGTTTTGCTACACCTTGCATCTCTAGACCATCAGTGAATATTAGTCCATCGAAATGCAATTCGTCTTGCAGTACTTCGGTAACAACTTTTCTGGATAGGGAGGTTGGTCTGTTTTTTTCATTATCCAAGGCTGGAATAGCCAGGTGGGCAGTCATGGTACTTTTAATACCCAGTTGTGATAATACTCTGAATGGCGTTATCTCCAGACTATCTAACCGTGCTCTGTCATGATTTATAATTGGGAGATCATAGTGTGAATCTACATCCGTGTCTCCATGACCAGGAAAGTGTTTCATACAGGCGATGACACCTGCGTCTTGCAGCCCCTTAGCGTAGGCATAGGACTTGGTGGCTACTTCAAATATATCTTCTCCAAATGATCGGTTATGTATGACTGGGTTGGCAGGATTGTTATTGACATCGACGACAGGAGCAAAATTAACGTGTACGCCTATCCTCTTTAGATGTGCAGCTATAGACTGACCCATCTCATAGATTAGGGTATTGTCTGATACAGCACCCAGCGTAAGTTGTTTGGGAAAGGATATGGCATCACCTGGATGACGCATCCCCAAGCCCCACTCTGCATCTATGGCAACCATTAGGGGAGTATCTGATAGTCTCTGATACTTATTGGTCAGCTCTGCTTGCTTTGTTGGTGTCCCTTGGAAGAAGCAGAGGCCACCTACCTTATATTTTTTAATCTGGTCTTCTACACTTTTGATATGCTCTGGTCCTTTGTCAGAGTGTGCTCTTATCATGAACAGTTGCCCGATCTTTTCTTCCAGAGTCATCGTAGATAACTTGGTCTGGGCCCACATCTCGTCAGGATCTATGCGCTTTTGCTCTTGACTGATTGCAATTAAGGGAAGAAGTAAAAGGGATATTATATATGTTGCAGTTATTCTCATTGCCTCGTAATCTGATCTAGTGCATTGGGGTCAAGTTCCTGTGCTTTGTTGTAGTACTCTGCTGCTTTGACAGCATCGCCTTTATTTCTGTAAGCAGTAGCAAGATTGACATATGACGCTGCGACATTAGGATCTAACTGTAGTGCTTTCTCAAAATAGCTAATTGCTCTGTCATGGTCATTCTTTATACCATTAACGATTCCAAGCAGTCTTAGCGTCTCTGGATCATTGGCACTAAGCTGATAAGATCGTGTTAAATATTCTTCACTCTTGGCAATGTCGTTTTTGATTTGTCCATAGTATTTGCCGGCATCCCTAAGGATGACAGGATAGTTCTTATTGGCATCTTGAAAATCAGGATACAGTTGTCGCAACTTCTCATATTGCGCAATAGCTGGTAAGAAGTCCTCCTTGTAGTAGTATGCATTTCCCAGTAACAAATAGGCATTTCTATAGGTAGGGTGTATCTCTACGGCCTTATTGAGATATTCAATTGCTTGATTTAAGGATTTGGTTTTTTCCGGTCCATTTTCCATTTTTCCAGCTGTTGTGGTTAAGGCACCACCAGCCGCATTGAGGAGTTTGGCACTTCGTGATTGATTTTTTACATCTGTGGTAAATAAGGTAAAATCATCCTTCCAAACCATATTTCTGGTGACAGTCTTTGCAGCAAACCCTAACAAAATGATACCCATTATGCCATACAAGATATTTCTATTAGAAATCCACATGGTGAGTACACGTGCAAGGACGATCATAATTCCAAGAGAGGGCATAAAGAGAAATCGCTCACTCATGTTGGTCCCAATAGGAAAGACAATATTAGATACAATGGATAGCGTGATGATATAATATAGTAGGCCAAAGCTGATCAGCTTATCCCGCTTCCAGAAGAAGAGCCCGCCTCCAATTATAGCTATATATAGTACTAGACTTAGAAGCACTTGCCAATCTCCGAAACTCATGATCTCTACCGCCCGCGGATAATAATCGTGGCTTAATGGATGAGGAAATATGAGCAGTGCGATATACTTACCTAAGGTAAATAATATGGTAGCAAACTTCTCACCGCCACTAAAATCAGTCCAGGTATTGTTCACCAGTTTAAGAAATGGATTATTCATCAATTCCATAGACTGGCCACCAAAGTCCATCCCCAGAATAGCTGTCCTAATGCCCAAAAATAGTATAGTACTGACCATGAAAGGCCAGAGGTATTTAAGAGCAGTTATAGGTGAGACTCTTTTGAAGAATATATAGACCAGTGGCACTACTGCCAGAAAAGTAATCGCATTCTCCTTACTCATCAAAGCAATAAAGAAGAATAACATAGCCCATATATTCCACTTCATGGCTTTGGTATGATAGTACTTGAGACTGGCCCACAAAGCGGCCACAGATCCCAGCATGGTCATTATCTCATCACGTCCTTTGATATTCGCTACAGCCTCGGTATGGATTGGATGTGCTATATACAGCAGACAGGCAACTAGTATAAAGGTGCGAATCTGACCTTCTTTCTTACCAGCTTTATTCTGGCCCAACAACATGAGCGCCATCATCTTGTATATCACGAATCCCAGAAGGCCATATAAAAGGATACTTATAAAATGACCTACAAATGGATTCTTTCCAAAAAGTTGGTATTCAATCGCATACATGATTAGGGTGAATGGTCTGTATCGCCCGCCACTCACCAATTTGGCTTTACCTTCTACCTTGAAAAATCCGAAAAAAGTATCGTTTCCAAGTATGCCAGGAATCCCGCTTACCCCTTCTTGAGTAAACATATTCTCTGTAATAACTATAGCATCATCTTGTGTATAGCGATGTGTTAGCGTATTGGCATACAGCAAAATCCCCATAGCGAAGATGATCCAGGGATGCCACTTATATCGACCTATTATTGATGATTGAGGCTTAGCCGAAGACAGGTTCTCACTTGGAGAAGCATCTTTAGATTGGGCTTTTTTACCCTTTTTGCCTGATTTTTTGGATTTAGACATGACTTACAAACTTACAAATTACAAATTATTCTAATGTGTAATTCATCAAGAAGCTTTAATGACTTTTAAAATAAGGGATATCTAGGGATAATTACTACTCCATTGTGCCTTTTGAGCCAATACTTTCTTTAGAAACTTCTTATCCACGGTACCATTGAAAGGTGGCTTGAGTTTAATGTGATTAGCTGGTCCAAAGAGGGAGAGTTGTCCGCCATTATAATAGATATTGAGCCGATAGTAGGGTATGCACCAGGCATAGATGCGCATGGTAGAATTAAAACCGACAAGGAGTCCCTTCTGACGCATTTCGATATTGCAATAGGCCGTATTTCTATTGGCAGAGATGATATGATGGATGTCAGGACTGGATTCTACAATTTGGAGTTTAGCACATCCTATGCCACCCATTTTGAAGCGATCCAAAAAGGAAAATGAGGGACCGATGCATTCTTCTATCTGACGATCATTCTTTTTACTCTTATAACTGATATTGAGAATCATGCTACTTTTTAAGCTTTGGGTTGAATTTGACCATGATATGTATCCAAAGCGCTCTAGAAAATCGGAGCAATCTAAAGAAAGTAAGAATCCCCAGTAAAATTATAATACCCATAGCTGCGTTTACCGAGACTTTAAAGTAAAATACGAGCAAAAGTGCCAGCGGTAATAGGATGAATACGGATAGACCATAGGAGATAAACATCGCCCCATAATAGTACCCAGGCTCTGGCTCAAAAGATTGATTACAATGACTGCAGTTGGAATGCATAGAAAGTGGATTTCCTATGTCAAATG
>CAZPUF010000154.1:0-7520 GCA_964589705.1 uncultured Saprospiraceae bacterium
GAAAAATACATTTGATTGGTTAGCTACGTTAGACTTAGCTGACCCACTATCATATAAGATTGTTGAAGTCTCCTTCAAAAAAGGAAATAGAAAGGATTTCTACTATAATCCACCCCACTCTAAGGCGGTGACAGGTGATCTTGTAGTCGTAGAATCATCATCAGGTTATGATGTAGGCCGGATCAATCTTTCTGGTGACCTCGTCAGACTCCAGATGAAGAAGAAAAAAGTGCATGAAGATAAAGTCATACACAAAGTCATCAGGATAGCCAATTACAGAGATCAGGAAAAGCTGAATGAAGCAAGAACTTTGGAAATGAAGGCTATGATAAGGGCTAGAGCAATATCCAGAACACTTGACTTAGACATGAAAGTAGGTGATGTGGAATACCAAGGGGATAAGAAGAAAGCCACTTTCTACTATACCGCTAATGGCCGTGTAGATTTTAGGGAATTAGTAAGAATGTATGCCAAGGAGTTTCGGGTCAAGATAGAAATGAAGCAAATAGGTTCGCGTCAAGAATCATCTTTAATAGGAGGTATTGGCACCTGTGGTAGAGAACTATGTTGCTCTACTTGGAAGTCTACTTTTGAGACAGTGACTACTACCGCTGCCAGATATCAGAATTTGGCCATCAACCAGACTAAACTGACAGGACAGTGTGGTCGCCTTAAATGTTGTCTTAACTATGAATTAGATACCTACATAGATGCCCTAGGAGAATTTCCTAAGAAAGCAGATACGATTAAGATAGAAGGCGGGTATGCCAATCTGGTCAAGACTGACATTTTTAAAGGCATCATGTATTATGGTATCCAGAAGGATAATATAAGAGGCCCCCTTATTGCCCTAGATAAAGAGAAGGTCAAAAAATTACTGGAGCTCAATAAGAAAGGTGTGCATATCAAAGACATCAATTCCATTGCTTATATGGAACCCGTCTCAGCTGAGGAAGAAAAGGATGCGAACTTGGATTTCGATGATGGTACTGGTGAGATAGAACTACCAAATGTCAAGAAATCCCGAAATAGAGGACGGAATAAAAACAAGAAGAGAAAGTCTGGAAATCGTCCTAAACCAACAAATCAGAAGAGTCAGAAGAGTGGTAGTAGCAACGCTAAGAAAGAGAATAAAGCAGAAGACGGAAAGAACAAAAAACCATACAACAAAAAGACTTCAAATAAACGAAACAGTAACAGAGGTAAGTCAAAAACTGATAATAAGAAAGGAGACAAACCTTCTTAATTTTGTAAATATTAAAGTCCGCAAACTCTATCTAGGACTATAAAAAAGATAATTCTTATGAAGTATGATGTAGTTGTTGTTGGCTCAGGTCCTGGTGGATACGTGTCCGCTATAAGATGTGCGCAACTTGGTATGAAAACAGCTATTGTAGAACGATATGCCACCTTAGGCGGTACTTGCCTTAATGTTGGATGCATCCCATCAAAGGCATTGCTTGATAGCTCTGAACACTATCATAATGCGGTTCACAATTTTGCAGAGCATGGCATCAAAGTGTCCTCAGTCAAATCTGACCTCAAGCAGATGATAACAAGAAAGGATGCTGTAGTCGATCAGACTTGCAGTGGTGTAAAATACCTAATGGATAAAAATAAGATAGATGTCATCCATGGTCATGGGACTTTCACTGGACCCAATACACTGTCTGTAGCTAGCTCAGATGGATCTCAAGAAGTATCTTTCGACAAAGCTATAATAGCAACGGGTTCAAAACCGATCACTCCAGCCTCATTTAATTATGATAAGAAGAGAATTATCACCTCAACAGAAGCCCTCAACATCACTACACTTCCTAAGAAGATGGTTATCATCGGCGCAGGTGTCATAGGCCTAGAACTAGGATCAGTATACGCAAGATTAGGTACCGAGGTGGAATTCATAGAATTTCAAGATCGCATCCTTCCTGGCATGGATAAAGACATCGCCAAAGAATTGCAAAGATCTCTCAAAAAGAAAGGTGTCAAATTCCATCTGGGTCATGCAGTAACTACTGTAGAGGTTAAAGGAAAATCAGTCACTGTCAAATACAAAAAGAAAAACGACGAGACGGAGCTAGAAGCCAAAGCAGATTATTGCCTGATTGCTATAGGTAGGAGACCATATACTGACAATTTAGGCTTAGAAGCAATTGGTGTCAGTCTCGATGATCGGGGCAGAATACTCGTCAATGACCATCTAGAAACATCTGCAAAAGGCATATTTGCTATAGGTGATGTGATCAAAGGCACTATGCTAGCCCATAAAGCTGAGGAAGAAGGCATCTTAGTCGCAGAATATATGGCTGGTCAGAAGCCACATATCAATTACAACCTGATTCCTGGAGTAGTCTACACTTGGCCAGAATTGGCAGCAGTTGGCCAAACAGAAGATCAACTTAAAGCTGCCGGGATAGCTTACAATGTGGGTAAATTTCCTATGAAAGCACTTGGAAGAGCAAGAGCCAGCATGGATATAGAAGGTGTAATAAAGGTGTTATCTGACAAAAGTACTGACGAAATACTTGGTGTACACATGTGTGGTGCAAGAGTAGCAGATGTGATAATGGAGGCAGTAGCGTTAATGGAATTCAGAGCATCAGCAGAAGACATGGCTAGGATTTCACATCCACATCCAACTTATACCGAAGCAGTCAAAGAAGCAGCACTAGGCGCTACAGGAAATAGATATCTGCATATCTAACGGATCACTTTACTTCTAGTCTTCGATCTCGTTTGCGACGGAGTACTGCAGAGAGTTGTATTCTAATGAAAATGTAAACCAGGAGATATGGTCTACACAGTTAGAATAGTCTATTATCATACCTTTCAAATTGCACCATGATACTTTGTTACATATAGACCGATTGGAAGGAGCGGAGAAAATCAACCACTACTATAATTGCAGTTTCAAATTACGTCCTTCAAGGAACTTAAGATGTTCGTCTAGTTTAAACTCAGCATCGGTAAATCTTTTGATTCGGACCTTCCCCTGCTCTATACGTCGGATGGATCTAGCAAACCGCCTAACACTCTCTGTGGTATCCAAAATGAGTCCGGGCACCTTAACACTTTTGCCATTTTCATCCTTAGCGACCATTGTAAAGTAAGAGGAATTGCAATGCTTGACAATCCCTTTCTGTATGTTCTCAGCTTCTACCCTTAGTCCAATAACCATACTGGTATTACCTGTATAATTGACTGACGCTTTCATGGTCACCAACTCACCTACATCTATCGGATTGATAAAATCTACTCTATTGACTGATGCTGTTACACAATAATTTTCGCAGTGCTTAGAAGCACAGGCAAAGGCAATCTGATCCATCATATTTAGAATATGACCTCCATGAACCCGGCCACTAAAATTTGAATGTGCAGGCAGCATAAGTTGTGTAATAGAGACTTGTGACTCAGATGCTTTTTTATACAGTTCTCTCATAGAATCATTTATTTTTTTCACTTAGATATGTTTCCAGATATTACTATGACAATCTCACCCTTAATATTAGTACGCTGCTCTAGTATGCCTATCACAGTAGACAGTTGCCCTCTTATACTTTCTTCATGGATTTTAGATATTTCTCTACATACAGACACCTGTCTTTCGTCATCACCAGTCATATCTTTAATACGCTTCAGCGTCTTCACTACACGAAATGGTGATTCGTATAGTATGAAAGGATTGGGAAGAGATAAGAGATATTCTAGTCTGGTTTTCTTTCCTTTCTTCTGTGGCAAAAACCCTTCAAAGTGGAATCGATCACAAGGAATCCCGGACATCACAATAGCTGGAACCAAAGCAGTCGCCCCTGGTAGGCAGGTAATAGGTATATTTTGCTTAACAGCCTCTCTGACAATCAAAAAACCTGGGTCTGATATCCCAGGAGTCCCTGCATCCGAGATGAGAGCTATTTCCATCCCTGATTCTAAATCTCGAATAAGTCCAGCTAGTTTTGAGTGCTCATTGTGAGTGTGAAAGGAGATAACTCTAGTAGATATCTCGTACTTATCGAACAAATGCTTGCTTGTTCTGGTGTCCTCAGCCAATATGAGGTCAACTTTTTGGAGTACTGCCACCCCTCGGTAAGTCATATCCTCCATATTTCCTATGGGAGTTGGGACAAGGTAAAGCATATACTAAGTCTTCGTTGAGGGTAGATATATTTAAATAAATGCTAAAATTGGCTATCAGGCAATTATATCCCTAATTTGTGAACACAATATAGAGTTCTATATTTAATTAGAGTGAACATTAAAGTCTGGAACCCAATCTGTGTTCTGACATCCTGTAAAACCTAGAAATGAGTAGTTATTCTATCCACAGCTTCCTAAGATACTGCATCATCTTAACTTTCCTATTGCTTGTATCTAATACTGCTTGGGCACAACCGACTAATGACGATTGTCTCTCTGCTATCAACATTCCTTCAGTAGATAACTATTGCTCTGGAAATATGGAATTCACCAATATTAACGCTACTCCAGATACACCGTCCCAGCAAGCTATTGATGAATGCGTAAGTCCAACTTTTGATAATGGAGTTTGGTTTACTTTCAGACCCCGGGAAACAGCTATCCTTATTGGGGTAAATTCAGGCACTCCTTTTGGTACAATTGCAAATATTAGAGCAGTGCTATATACTGGAAGTTGTACTACAGGTTTGGAATATGTGAGTTGCTCACCAGGAAATGCTTCTATACTTGAATTAACCCAAACAGACTTAACAGTTGGCCAGAGGTACTATTTGTACATAGAGTCTATTCAGCCAGGAACATTCCAGCTTTGTATCAATGACTTTATAGCCCCACCTTCTCCCCAATCTGATTGCGATAATGCGGTTGTACTTTGTAATACGGACGCTTTTGTCGTAGAAGGTCTGACGACTGCAGGTAATGATCCTAATGAATTAAATCAATTTACAGACAGGTGCATTAGTTCGGAATTTCAATCAGCTTGGTATAAGTGGACATGTGATGAAACAGGGTCGCTTACATTCACATTGACACCCAACAATTTTACACCTGGACTAGAATCAGATGATTTGGATTTTGCTGTCTTTGAACTACCGAATGGTATAGATGATTGCGATGCTAAGGAGATGGTCCTTTGTATGGCAAGTGGTGAGACAGGTGGGTGTAATTTTAGCATTTGGAATGTATGTAATGGACCTACAGGCCTAAGAGATTCATCTTCAGATACGGAAGAATTTCCAGGATGTGACCTCTGTAATGGTGGAGATGATGACAACTTCTTAGAGCCATTGATGATGGTATCAGGTAGATCCTATGCCTTAGTAGTCATGAACTTTAATCGATCAGGTCAAGGTTTTGGAATTGAATTTGGAGGGACAGGTACATTTTTGGGTCCTGCACCTGACTTTTCAGAGGTGCTTGGAAACTTCATAGAGTGTGATAAGACCGTAGTATATATGGACAACTCAGACCCTGGCCCAGATCCGATAGTGGATTGGTTTTGGAATTTTGGAGAAGATGCAGATCCTCCAACTGCAATGGGTGTTGGACCACATGAAACAACATATGAATCTTTTGGTCCTAAATCGGTTACACTAACGGTAAGAAGTACGCAAGGGTGTGAGGTGACGACCATAGAAGATTTATTCGTGGAACCATGTTGTCTTGATTTTGACCTACTAGAAGTAGATTTTACATTTTCAGATCCGCTATGTCCAGGAGATGATGATGGTTCTTTCACCTTGCGAGGATTAAATGGATCTCCGGAATTCAACTATAGTATAGATGGAGGAGAGTTTACCCCAAATCCTAATTTTAATAACTTACCTCCAGGAGAATATTTTGTACAAGTAGTTGACCAAAAAGGCTGTGAGACGGATACTGTTATTCTTATAGAAGAACCAGATCCCATTGAGGTTAGTGCCGGCTTTGATATTGAAATCGACTTGGGATTTTCTGACACCTTAGATGCCTCTATTGTCCCTGCCAATGCCAATGTGACTTATATGTGGATTCCAGAAGAAGGACTAGATTGTCCTGATTCTGATTTTGTTGATTGCCCAAGCCCCATAGTTGTTTCTCCAGGGACAACAACTTACACTGTTATCATAACTGACGAAAGAGGATGTACAGCTGAAGATCAAGTACGGGTTGTTACCAATATTGTAAGACCCATGTTCCAACCCAATGCCATCACTCCTAATTCGCAAGATGAGAATAGTATATTCATCTTAGGATTTGGAAGACAAGTGGAAGGGGTTACCAGATTCAATATATATGACAGATGGGGTGGACTTATCTATACCGATGCTAATATTGGGATCAATGGGGATAATGAAATGGAACGGGGATGGAACGGCAGATTTGGTGCAGGTCTCGGTCAAAGTAGCGCCTTACAGGTCAATCCAGGAGTATATGCCTGGTACGCAGAGGTACTTTTTATAGATGGCGTTACAATTGCCTTTTCGGGAGATGTCACCGTTATCAAATAATAAAACTAACATCATTTGAGGTTATTGATTTTCACCATTTGCAGCCTATTGGTACTAGCCTGTTCTCGGGATAATCAGAATAGTAATCTGCTATACAACACGAAAGAGTTACTCACTGAGATCGCTAAAGATGTGGAAATTCTTTATTCTGATTCGGCAGAGGTCAAAGTTCGAATCCTTGCACCAACGATGAAGAGATATAATCTCAAGAATGAATCCTATGATGAATTTCCAGATGGTCTAAAAGTTGAGTTCCTCAATCAGAAAAAAAGAGCAACCAGTTGGCTGGTAGCAGACTATGCTATCAGAAAAGACAAAGAGAAAAAAATATATGTAGAAAGCAATGTCATCTTACATAACAAACAGAATGACAAACTTGTCACAGAAGCGCTGGTCTGGGATGAAGGCGAAGAAGAAATCTACACAACTCGTCCAGTAAAGATCTCTCAACCCTCAAAGGGTGATACGCTTTATGGTCATGGATTTAAAGCCGATCAAGAATTTACAAGATTTGAAATTAAAAAACAGTTCTCCGCTATCAAGAACGATAGTGAAATTGCTAAGGATTTCGATAATTAGAAATATACAGTACAACGACCCATCAAAAAATGCTACTTTCACCATCACTAATTCTGAGCGCCCATGATTAAAGTAGTTAACAAGGTCATTTTTCTCAAAAAAGCCAGTGGTGGTATTCTACGCGAAAGCCAGCTCAGTGCCAATGTGCAGGGACAACTGAAAAAGAAAATTACCAAAGTAAAGAAACTCAAAACTGCTGCTGATATAACAGTGACTCTTACTGGCTCACACAAAGAATATACTATAGAGATAGAGCCTAAAGATGCCAAACTGGCTTCCAAGATTATTGGCATTTTGAAAAAGCGAGACTAGTTTTCGCACACAGATTATCATCACTTTCTCTCAAAGTTAATTGCCTTTCTAGGCGTTAAATTCAATTTAAACGGAACTAACTGAGTAACTCCCAGCCTGTCACATCCATCATTGTATTAAGGACATAATATTTTATCACCTTATAAATACAATGGCTTATGA
>CAZPUF010000155.1:0-7506 GCA_964589705.1 uncultured Saprospiraceae bacterium
AACAACAATAGTATATAACCTTATAGCATATGTGATCAGTTTTTGGGTGTTAGGCATGAAAGAGAGCGGATTGTCTTTGGAATCTTGGGTGCGACCTGTGATAATATATGTGCTAATTGTTAGCGCCATTGTATGGCTATGGTAGCTTAGGGTAATTGTGTTACTTTGTCTTCTAAAGCAGAGATCGATACTTGAATATTCTATTGATTATAACACCTTACTATCCTGCGCAGACCCCCAATACGCTGCGATGGCAACCTATTGTTGCTGAGCTTAAGCGGCTAGGGCATACAGTCTCTATACTGACCACAAAAAGACATGGATATACGGCTACAGATACAGAAGTACCTATACATAGAGCTGGTTATCATACCTTGCAAGACCGTGTATATGATTGGGGTAGAAGTCAGTCTAGGCGTCATGAGGTAGGCAGCTCCACACCAAAATCTGGAATGAAGCAGCTCTTTCTTCAATCAATAGCCAATAGATTTTGGCGTAAAAAATACTGGCCAGATGGAAGTGCTCTTTTTTTAAAGCCAGGTATCAAAGCAGGTATATCCTTATTAGACGCTGATAAGTTTAGCCACATCATTTCTGTTGGGTTACCCTTTACGGCTCACCTAATCGCCCAAGCACTGAAGCAACATCAGCCCAATCTTCATTGGCACATGGATATTCAAGATCCTTTTTGCTATTCTAAAGAATTTCGTGTCAATAACTATGAAAGATACAAGGACAAGAATATAAAAGCAGAGTCTCAGGCTTTTGAGGAGGTAGACAGTATCTCTATCACCAATGAGATTGCAAAGAATAGATATTTGGATTTATTCCCAAAGCAAGGGTATAAGATACATGTAGTTCCGCCTCTATGGCACAGTCCAGAAAGAGAAGAAGACTATGACATGATTTTGTTTTCTAGAAAGAAACATCTGGGATATTTTGGCTCATTCTATGAGAATGTCAGATCTCCAGAACCCTTCCTAGAACTACTTTCATATATGCATTCGAAAGACCCTGATTTGATGCATCGTGTACAGTTTCATTTTGTAGGACAGATAGATAGAGTAAGCTTAGAGATCATTGAGAATTATCCTGATATAAGAACTTATATAGTGTTCCATGGATTTAAGAATAGAGCAGAGACTATATCAGCGATGAAGCAGGTAGACATCTTGCTTAACTTCGGTAATACCACAGATTATCATTTGCCAAGTAAGGTGGTAGATTATTTGGCGATGAATAAGCCTATCCTTAATCTTGCTACTATATCTAAGGACAGCACGGACAACTTTTTCTCTGGTAAAAATCGATCATATAGATCGCTGTTATTGTCTGCAGAATCTAAGTCTCAGAATCAAAAAGAATTCTATGACTTTGTCTTTTCTGACAAGGCCAATTCGGATAATTATGAAGATATGGCTGACTTCGAAGTCGAAGAGATTACCCAACAATACCTATCACTACTGAAGACAAAGATCTAGCGCTGTCTGTCAGGAGCGGGCACCTCATTTGGGTCAAATTTCTTGACAGTACCTAGAATATGGTCTGGAGTATTAGGACGGGTAGGTCTAGCCGGAAATGATATCGTATCAGCCAAGCCCAACTGTAACATGCCATGTACAATAGAGTCTACAACATTTTCGGCGTTAGTAATAGCTTTTTGCTGACACTCTCTGATTTTTTGGTTTCTATATTCCGTCACTCTGCTCTCATATATTTCTTTGATCAGGGTGTCAGCATCTGGAAGTTCTGGCTTGCAGGCATTAGCTACTAAAGTAAGCAGTAATATATATCCCAATAGTTTCACTTCTCTATGAGCTTTTTCATTTCTTCTATGCGAATTGGAATCATGGAGTCCAAGGCATTTTGATAATAGTGTTCCGTATTACTTTTACAAAGGCTGTCAAGCTCTTTGCCCAAATCAGAAAGGTTAGCTCTATAGGTAGAGTCTGCTTTGCGTTTGCAGATTTTCTGGTGTTCGAGTAATTCATATTCACCACAAGAAAAGCCACATATACTTATAAGTATAACCAATGTTAATCCAGCGCTTCTCATTGGTCAAAAGTTTTTCTCTTGAGTTCAAAGTTTTTACCCAAATAGACTTTTCTCACAGTTTCATTTGCCGCTAATTCTTCTGCTGTTCCTGACATCAATATTTTTCCCTCAAACATCAGATAAGCTCTTTCTGTGATAGACAGTGTCTCTTGTACGTTATGATCAGTAATCAGTATTCCAATATCTTTCTGCTTGAGTTTGGCGACTATATGTTGTATGTCTTCCACCGCAATGGGGTCAATCCCGGCAAACGGTTCGTCTAACAAGATAAATTTTGGTGATGAAGCCAGTGCTCTAGCAATTTCTGTACGACGTCTCTCCCCTCCAGACAAAGAATCTCCGACGTTCTTTCTCACTTTTTCCAATCCAAATTCTGAGATCAATTCCTCTAGCCTGTTTTTCTGTTCTGCTTTAGATAGAGGCATCATCTCCAAGATGGCAGTAATATTATCTTCTACAGATAACTTTCGAAATACAGATGCTTCCTGAGGCAAATAGCCGATTCCTTTTCTGGCACGTCTATACATTGGCAAATCAGTAATCTCTTCTCCATCTATGTATACATGGCCTTCGTCGGGCTGTACAAAACCCACCGTCATATAGAAACTAGTAGTTTTGCCTGCACCATTTGGCCCTAGCAAACCGACAATCTCGCCTTGATTGACTTCAAGACTGACATGGTCTACTACTGTCCGCACGCCATATTTTTTGACTAAATCAGTTGCTTTGAGTTGCATCGAAAATTTCAGTAATATTAATTGTTGATTCTAATTCCCACCCACTTTTTAGCGATTCTAGCTTGACTTCTTCTTGTCTCTCTGCTCGACGCCTAAGCTTTAGACTACTGCCTGTCCATTTTCCGTTCCTATCTAGATCTTGAAGCAAATTAAGCGTATAATCACCAGGCAGTAGATTAGACAAAGTTATTTTTTCTGATGATATGATGCTTCTCTTATCTACAACCTTATTTTTATAGATGACTTCCATGATATAATCTAGACTATCTGTCTTGACAAAATCTAAGTTAATTATACCAAGATTCTCAGCGTTCAAGGTTTTGATGAAAATCTCTGAGGAGTCCTGATAGTATTGACCATACCAGTCTTTGACCCTACCTGAATCTATTTTCATTATAAACTCCGCATCAGCCCCCAGACTGTCTATGACGATGTTTATCATTTTGTCTTTTAGAGATACGTCAGCAATTGTATATACTTGACTGCTGTCACTGATAGTTATGCCAGTCATAATACTATCTCGTTGACTTACGTCTAAGGGTTTGCTCCAAATGATTGAAAAAGTATCAAGGGGTAATATTTCTACGTTGTTTGTGACTAGTGATAATGGAATTGACTTGACATCCTTTTTACCACGTCTGACTTTGATGGTGTCGATAACATTGTCATAATTTACTTGTAACAGTAAGGAGTCGGCGGTATAATTTTGATGCCAATAATAGAGGGTATCTTTTCCTGTTTCTGTGTATGTAGGAAGACTATCGCCTAACATGTTGACAGTAATATCTTCTGGCATTGGGGCATACACAATCTTGATAAGACCTTTATGCGTTTCTCGGGCGACGATAAAAAGGGGTTCGTCTTCTTCATCAAATAATTCAAGGGTGAGGTCTACGATAGAATCTTGATCCTGTGCTAAAATGAGGAGACTATCCAGATAGGCTAACTCTTCATTTTGCTGGTCATATGTGTAGCTGACATTTTCGTCTTTGAGTGCAAAAATTTGAAAACTATCAGTCCTGATATTATTAATAGTGAAGCGCCCTTCTTTGTCGGTTCTGGTTAGATAGCTTGGCTTAAGCGTTGTCAGGACTGTGTCGCTTAGATTATCATATAACATGACAAGTATATCTGCTCGTTTGGAGCCATCTGATTCATTGATAACAATACCACTGATGGAGCAATCATCCAATTTTGCTCCAGTAGAGAATAAAAACGTAAAATTTTCCAAAGGAATATTTTCATTCAAATCTAGGATAGATTTACCCATGTTGATCTGGTAGGTTGTATTCTCTTTGAACGCTTCCTTTTCGTTAAATTCTAATATAACTTTATTACCTCTGTCTGAAACCTGTAAGGGATAGTTGAGTGGAGGTGAGACGAAGATTTCTTTGGTGGGGTTGCTGACCTTAATCCATTCGTTGAACTCGAGAACTATCTTTTTTTCGTTAAAGAAGGTTTGCTTGTTAGGTGTTGTGTCGCCGCCAGATATAACCATTGGAGGCCTTTCATCACGAGGCCCACCACCTGGCCTTTCGGACACAGCACAAGCACTAACGGTCATTATGACCACTAGAAATAAATGTATATTATTTATCCTCCATTTCATCCTGACTCCTAGTTACGTCTATTTTTTGCTCTGGGGTGAAAATTAAGAATAGTTTCTCTAAGATAACTTGTATCTATATGTGTATATATTTCAGTCGTCGTTATAGACTCATGCCCAAGCATGTCTTGTACGGCTCTAAGGTCTGCTCCTCCTTCTACTAGATGCGTAGCAAAGGAGTGCCTGAAGGTATGGGGGCTGACTTTTTTTTGTATGCCAGTCAAAGCAGTTAGGTCCTTTATGATATTAAATACCATCACGCGAGACAAAGATTTTCCACGTCTGTTAAGGTATAAAAAGTCTTCAAAGTCAGGCTTTATCTTTATTTCTTTACGGTAATGTGACAAGTAGTATAGGTTTTGTGCGATGGCTTCTGCACCCATAGGTACAATCCGCTCCTTGTTGCCTTTCCCGACAACCTTGATATATTCTTGCTCAGGAAAAAAATTAGAGATTTTCAAGGTCACCAATTCAGATACTCTCAATCCACAGGCGTATAAGGTTTCCAGCATGGCACGGTTGCGATGCCCTTGTGGGCTGGACAAATCTATGGCTGATAGCAAGGTAGACACCTCTTCGTAGGACAGCACTTCAGGGATCTTCCTGCCCAGTTTTGGACCTTCTATAAGACCACTCGGGTCCTGACTAATCATATTTTCTACCAAGAGGTATTTATAAAATGCTTTGATACCTGATAATATTCTTGCTTGTGATCGGGGACCTAGTCCCAAGTCATGAATATATGCCAGAAAGTGTGATATATCATCAGATATGAGATGAAGTGGTCCTTTTTCAGGATTGGGAAGGGAGAAATAATGCCCTAGTTTCTTGATGTCTGAAATGTAAGCATCCACAGAGTTCTGAGAAAGGCCTCTCTCCAATATCAAATATGCACTAAATCCTTTTATAGCTGAATGCCAGTCCATGAGGGTAAAGGTAAGGGAAAACAACTTCCCTTACCTCGTCCATTTATAGCGATAGGGTATAATGCTTAGGATACTTAAGTTTATATATTAGATCCAATTCTTTGGATTCACCAGGTTTGAGTTCTAGTTTCCAAGTGAGTTCTCCACTTTCTTCCTTAAGTTGACCGCTACTTAATTCTTTGGTATCTATCTCGATAGCGTCATCACTTGAGATAGGTATTTGATCCTTCAAATTAATGGTTGCCATTCGACGCTTATTGTTTTTGATTTTTATTTTGAAGTGATGAATTTCTTCCACGTGTCTGCTCAGAAATTTCTTACTGTATTTATTATTTACCCACTTTCTACTCACATTAATTTCTGGATCACTGCCCAACGATATTTGCAAAGTGTTTTCTTGTGATTTTGGTAATAGCTGAGTTTGACCTTTATATATACCGTCTATAAAGAGATTGGCATTAGCCTGCTCTATATTGTATATGTGCCAGTCTTTGATCTCTGCGACGAGAAAGGCAGACTCATTGATAGTAGGTACTGATTCGTAAGTTAATGCGCATGGAATTGTATTGATTCTTAGCAACACATCCAGCGGATCGGCATCTGAGGAAATTGAATATTTGTCAGTTAGATTATAAGAGATAGTGTTTAATGACTCTTTGATATCCAATTGGATATTTCTTCTGACAGGGGCTTCTTTTTTTGCTTTTTGACGAGAATTACCACCATATCCTGTCACGACTACTTCGTCTAAGAGTGCACTTTCATGGAGAAAAATAGTAGTGTATTGGTCGCTCAAGTGAACTACCTGAGATTGGTAACCCGTATAAGAAATGCTCACCTGGTTACCAATTCCCTGAGGAAAATAGAACTGTCCGTCTATATCTGTTATGGTTCCTTGACCGGTGCCTACAAGTAAGACATTGGCACCTATCATCGGCTCACCTCTCTGGTCTAAGATTCTACCAGTTTTTCCGTTTGTATTGACTTGTGTTGTATAATTATAACCTTGATTGTAAGATTGATATTGAACTCTCAGTGGATTTAAAATAGGAATTCTATTGCTGAATGAGGGCTTGTGTGTAGAGAGACTGAGTTCTATCTCATCCCAATCCTCTCCAGTCTGTTGTGATACAAATCCCTTGTGATGGAGAGAGATGCCATCTATATCATTGCTTGCTTTGACATCATAGAAGGGTGTCCATGAGGCTTGTGGACTGTAATAACTTAACTCAATTTGGCCATTAGATGAAGAGGCATCTATGTGTACATAGACGATGTTTGATATCTCTACTTCATTGGATTGTACTTTATTTATTTCACCTTGAGTGTGACTCTTTTCTTCTTCATATTTGGACAATGATCTAGCCAACGCTAATCTTTCCAGCATGAGTTTTTTGACTCTGGATTGGTAGAAGTCAGAGGCTAATTTTACCTCAGCTATTGTGCTAATCTTATCGTCCTGAGAAAAGTCCTGATTGGCTTTTATCATTTTGAATTCTCCATCTAATACTTCCATCAGAGTGAGTATCCTGTGAATAGAATCTTGAATCATTGTCATACGCTTCTCTAATTCACTTTTAGTGAGACTCGTTGCTTTATTAAGTTGTAATGCTTTGGTCTTGACAGAAAGTATATCCACATTGGAAGAGGCCTCCAAGACCAAAGAGGGTTGGTAAAAATGATCAGGTAAGTCTTGGATGGCTAGCACGTAATTCCCACTCTTGCTAATCTCAATTGTACGATTCAGTGTGGCTCCTTCATAGTATACGATGGCTTTAGATAATTTGGCATTGATTTCTAACGTATCTGTAATGCCAGCCATTAATGTGTTAGCAGTAATTAATGAGGTAAATAGTAAGATTAATTTCATGGCTTTTTACCAAAGGATGTCTGGATGATTGGAATTACATATCCTAATGTGGAAAATGTCGCTGTGGACACTTGGACAGCAACTTAGTTGGAGCAGGCAATTATGGAAACAAGATCGAGTCAATCAATCTATGATGTTGACCCAATGGATTATAGCCAACACCAATACTCATACATTAAAGAAGACAAAAACTTCAGTAGACGAAGTGTTCCAATAGTATTAAGCTACCTTTTTTCTTGTTAGAAGATTAAGCATCTGTAACAATTCTGCTTGCAGGGATTTCTGCTTGTCCTTGGCATACCAAGTATGTAC
>CAZPUF010000156.1:0-7421 GCA_964589705.1 uncultured Saprospiraceae bacterium
TATCCTCATTGCAAGAATAGTCCTACTTATTTAAGCTAGAAATTCTAAGTAAAGCAGTCTTAGCTTTTTGATGTAAGCTGGAACGATATTCCTCTGGTTTTATATCAAGACACTGGTTAAAGTAATGGGAGGCATCACCATATTTTCCAAGGGACTCTTGTATCATACCAGCTTGCAAAGCAGCATTACAGGCATAGTAATACGGTAAATTTTTCCCTTCGGCAATTGTGGATTCATAATAAGTGAGGGCATCGGGATAATTTTTCAGCGCATGACTGATGCGACCCATTCTATACTGAAATTCTAGAGCCTTGTGGCCGCGATCTGTATAGAGATATTCCTTCTGAGCTAAGAGGCTATAGGCTTTTTCATAATATCCACCATCTGATAATAGTCTGGCTTTAAGTAACACAGGATCAGGGATGATAAGGCTTTGACTTTCTCTGAGGGCTTGCTTGTCATCGTCTACAAGATCATGACCCTGCACTTTAGCTTGGCTGAGATAATACTTATAACCCAGTAAGTTATCATGGAATATTAGCTCTGCCCATGCTAATTTCTGATAGGCTTCTTTGATAAAATGCCGCCCTTTGAATTGAGATATATAATTGTTGAGATAATGAGTACAGGTGGGATCTAACTGCCTCATCCTGCAGGTTCCTTCCATCAAGTCTAAGTAATGAAATGGCATCTGCTCAGGAGATGTTGGTCGCTGAGTCAAGATATTCAGCGCCTTATCATTTTCTCCATATCGTTGATACATTTTGGCAATTAGGAAAGTAGCTAGTGGACTCTGAGTTGGATCTAGTCGTGTCTTAGATATATATGCGATAGCATTTTGAGGTTGATTTGCCTGATACATTAGTATGTATAGATATATGGCATCTACTTCTTCTGAGAACACAAAATTATTATCTGAGTGAGAGTGACTTACCACAGATTCTATCTCAGTTAGCCCTTGTTGGATAGATCCTTCTAAGCCCAAAAGATCTTTTATCATTCCGGGTAAGGACACCGTTTCCGCTAGCGAGTGGATAACACTCAGGCTCTTTTTGTTGTGTATAAAATCAGGATAGAGTTTGTCATTTTCTTTGAGTAACTCATATGCCTTCAATAGTTCGCGACCTGAACGTAATATCTGATTGAATTTGGATCGTATTATAGCTGAGTGTAACAGTATTTCAGCTTCTGCAAATCGTTTATAAGGACTGTCATCGCTTAGCTCTTTTCTAAGTCTCTTGCGATATTTTTCTTGCCGCTTTTGAGATGCTTTAAGTAATCGCTCATCTTCTGTAATAAATAGATGGAAGAAATCTCTGTAACTACTCAAGTGTAGGTAAGCCAGATTGTTAGGCTCTCCTTGCATCAGAATCTCTAATTTTTGATTGGCAGACTCTAGCTTTAAGTTAAGGATATCCTGATAGATGTCTTTGGCATTTTTGTCATAGCTGAAGTAGGAAGTTTTTTGAGCCATGGACCAGCAGCTGATTAAGCTTAGTAGAAGTACGGTTACAATATATTTAAAGTGTATCCTCATATAATATTGTACACAAAGATAACTTGTCTTAAGCTAAGGTCACCAAAATGATGATAGCAGGGCTTTTGGGCATAAAAAAAGCCCAAATTTTCATTTGAGCTCATTTTTTATCATTGATTTGGGAAATTTTTACTTAGCAGCGACTTCTTCTTCTATACCTGCAATGCCATGATCTACAAGCACTCGGCCACAATGCTCGCAAGCTATAATTTCTTTCCTCATTCCAATTTCTATCTGTAATTGTGGAGGAATTCTGTTGAAGCATCCTCCGCAAGACCCTCTTCTGTGGGTAACAACAGCCAAACCATTTCGGTATGCATTTCTGGCTTTATCATACGCCTTGAGTAGCCTATCTTCTATCTTATTTCTCTGCTTCTCAGATTTGTTTTGTAGCGTTTTCTCTTCTTTTTCTGTCTTCTCGATGATTTTTTGAAGCTCCTCCTTCTTATCGTTAAGATCAGAATTTTTTTGATCCATAGCGCTAGTAGTACTTTCTAATACTTCTTGCTTAGCTTCTTTTTCTCCAGTTGCTTCTCGTATTCTCTTCTGAGATAGTTGAATTTCGAGACCTTGAAGCTCAATCTCTTTCTGTAATGCTTCGAACTCTCTGTTGTTTTTTACATCATCAAGCTGCTTTGTATATCGCTCGCTCAGCGTTTCAGCCGTTTTGATGTTGTCATTATGTTTCGAAATTCGATCGTCTATATCAGAGATCTGACTGTTGAGTTTTTTGACTCTGGTGTCAAATCCGGCAATCTCATCTTCAAGGTCACTAACCTCAATTGGTAAAGCACCTTTCAACAATTTTACTTCGTCTTTCTTCGAATCAATGGTCTGTAATTGAAAAAGGTCTGTTAGTTTTTCTTCTACTGTTGTGGATGTCACTTTCTTTTTAGCCATTTCTCTTAATTTGAGTCCTACAAATAGAATTACACTAAGTAATTAACGGGATTCGTATTCACTTTTGTGCAATGGGCTGCAAAAGTACTAAATTTTGCTCTCAAAAGCTCCTGAAGCATCTGAGTTGTATATTGCTCACTTTCATAGTGTCCTATGTCGGCAATGATAATCTGTCCATCGGCATCAAAGTACTCATGATATTTGAAGTCTGATGAGATAAATATGTCAGCGCCTAAAGCGATGGCATCTTGTAGGAGAAATCGACCAGAACCGCCACAGACAGCGACTTTTTCTATAGGTTTGCCTAGTAGTGCAGTGTGTTTAATACAACCAATGGACATGCTGGATTTCAAATAATCAAGAAAAGCGGATTCCTCTATAGAATTGATTTTCCCTATAATTCCAGATCCCACATTATCAGCTATCTCAGGTTTAGGTCTCAAAATCTGAATATCGTGCAGGCCCAGAATTTTTGCAATATTAGTATTAACGCCATGGTCATATACATTATCAAGATTAGTATGGATGGCAAAAAGATTAACGTCATGCTTAATGGCCATTTTCACACACCTCTGTATATAATTCTGATCTGTCAATCTTTTAAGCCCAGAGAAAATAATTGGGTGATGACTAACTATAAGGTTGCAACCCAACTCAATAGCCTCAGAGATGACCCCTTCTGTTACATCTAGGCTCACTAGTATGCCTTTGACGATATCATTGTATGAGCCAACTAGAAGACCGCTATTGTCATAAGATTCCTGATATGCATTAGGAGCTAGGTCATGTAGATAATCAGCTATAGTTTGGACATTGATTTCTGGCATAATACCTATGATTGATTTGATATTTTTTCGATGATATTTGTAGACGAATATCCTTCCATAGTAGGCACAATAACTACTTCTCCTCCATTCGCCCGGACCACTGCCGCTCCAACGATATTTTCGATTGTATAGTCACCACCTTTGACCAATACATCAGGCATTATAGTTTTGATTAGAGCTAGTGGCGTATCTTCTGAGAAGGCTATTACAGCGTCAACATCTGACAAAGCACTTAACACAGTGAGTCTATCTTTTAATGTGTTAATGGGTCGATCACTACCTTTAAGTCTTTTTACAGAATCATCATCATTGACCCCAACGATGAGCACAGTGCCGCAAGCCTTGGCAGCAGCAATACAGCTCACGTGACCTGCATGTAAAACATCAAAACATCCATTGGTAAATACTAACTTTCCCTCTCCTGTTCTCGTATTCTTGAGCCATTCTGAGAGGTTACCCTGATTGAGTACTTTGTCAATCATGTGGCTTCCTTTTTATTATATAAAGGCAATATTATTAGGAATAGTATACCAAAAGTGATATTTCCAAAAATGTTGATGGTAAAGAAGATGATATTAGAAAAAGAAAATGCATCAGCACTACTGATGCCATAGATGACTAAGGATTGGGTAATAAGGAGATGATAACTGCCCATCCCTCCAGGGGAAGGGAATATCATACCTAAAGTGCCAAATACAAATACTACTAGACCGGCCACTGCACTAAGATGAGCAACTGGGTGAAATGCAAAAAAGCACAGATAAGTCATTAGATAGTAACATGTCCATATTCCTATGCTATACGCAATTAGCAATAGAGGATTCTTCACTTTTAAGAGGGAAGTAATTCCTTTATAGAAGCCTTTCCATAACTTCTGAATCTTAAGTAATAAAGGATTCTTGAGATCTGGCCTGTTAATTAACCGTAATAGGACTATAGAGGTTACCAGTCCCATTATGCCGAGAATCCCCAAGATTACAATTGTACTTGTACTTGGTGACACAAAGTTTTCCGCGAAGTAATCCTTAAAAGTATCGAAGGATAGGATAAGCGACAGGCCAATTACTATAAGTAAGCATAGTATATCTAATATCCTATCCAATACAACAGTACCTATTGTAGTCTCAAAAGGAATGTTTTCATACTTAGATAAAGCACCCGTCTTAATCAATTCTCCGACCCGTGGTAAGGCCATATTAGAAAAGTATCCAATCATAAGTGCGCCTAGAGTATTTATTGTTCTAGGTCTATAACCTACAGACTCCAACATTTGACGCCATCTCAAAGCCCTAAACAAATTGCTTAGCATATAAATGATAAGGATGACACCAAGCCAGACGACATTGACAGACCTAAAGTCCTCTGTAATCTTATGCAGAAGAGAACAATCCTCAGTGGCGATGCCTTTGAGAGCACATTCCTCTAAGTAGGCAGCTTCATTATTTTTAAATAGACAATAGAGGATAAGAATCCCCACTGCTAGGAAAATGACAAACTTGAATATTGAAGTCAGAGAAAATTTCACCTGATAATTCGGTTACGAAAGCCGGTTCTTCTCATTGGGGAATATGGTAACCGCTTTGTATTCTTTCGCTTCTTCAACAGTCATCCATCCATATGAAATAATAATGACGATATCTCCCACAGCACATTTACGAGCTGCGGCACCATTGAGGCAGATTACGCCTGACCCTCTTTCGCCAGTAATGACATACGTCTCTAGCCTTTCACCATTATTATTATTGACTATCTGCACACGTTCTCCATCCAATATATTAGCAGCTTCTAATAGCTCTTCATCTATTGTTATAGAACCTACATAATTGAGGTTGGCTTGGGTAATCGTAGCCCTGTGAATCTTTGATTTATGTATTTGTAGTAACATAGCGGCAAATTTATAGAAAACGACAAACTGAAGTCATAATTTTTTCTTCACACACCGATTATTCCAATTTACCGATGCAATTTTGAATCCCATTACCCCTTAAGAATCATATTATCTATCAGCCTTACATCACCAGCCCACACAGCCGTACAGGCCACTACATACTTATGCTCAGCCATTTTCTTTATGGGTTTTAAAGTATGACCATCGGCAATGACAAAATATTCTGGTTTAAATTGAGGGATAGTAAGTTGAGTAATCGCTTTTTTCTGAAGGGTTGAAGGCGTGTATTTATCTTGATGTGCTTTTACAAAACTTAAAGTGCCAAATAATACCTTGGCTTGAACTCTGATTTTTTTCTTGAGCCGTACATTTCTTGAACTCATAGCAAGACCATCCTCTTCTCGCTTTATAGGACAGACCATGAGTTTAGTTTTGAGTTTTAAGCTTCGAATCATATGGGCGATAATAGTAAACTGTTGGAAATCTTTCTGACCCATGTACAAATGCTTTGGCCCAACGATACTTAGTAATCTATGTACCACTTGTACAACACCTTCAAAATGTCCAGGGCGATTGGGGCCTTCCATATATTTGGTGAGGGAAGAGATATCTAATTCTATACTCTCTGATTCGCCATTTGGATAAATTTCTTTTACACTAGGCAGAAATAGATAATCGCAGCCAACAGATTTGAGAAGTTTAGCATCTTCATTGACTGTTCTTGGGTATTTGTCCAAGTCAGATTTTTCATTGAATTGAGTCGGATTTACAAAGATGCTGACGACCGTAACATCATTCTGACTTGTGGATTTTTGTATCAATGACAAATGCCCATCGTGCAAAGCACCCATTGTTGGAACAAATCCTATTAGCTGCTTATTAGTTCGATGGCTGTCCAGTCTATTTTGGAGACCTCTGATCGATTTGTATATTTTCAATGTAATATTTGTGATGAGGTGGTGAGTATCTATTGCAAATCTTTACCAAACCAGTTTGCAATAACTTTTTCTGCTTTTTTATCCTGAGGGGTATAATCTCTATCTACATATCCCTCATGTCCTTGTCCATGTGGAAACCACTTCCAAATAAAACCTCCAGCCCAAAAGGATTCATGCCACAGGGCACTATATAATTCATTAAAAGATACAGCTTGCGCGGCTTCATTGATCGGAAGATCATGGACTTTTTTCTCCAGTTCCCATGTCTTTCCAGCACAGCCATCTACAGAAAGATATCCATATTCTGTAAAAAGCATTTTTTTACCTTTTTTCTCTGAAAACCTGCGTAAACTCGAGACGTTGGATTTCCATTTTTTGGATAACCTTTCTGCTACTGGTGTAGCCTCACTGGATAATGGAAAATAAGAACTGATACCAATGTAATCCAAGTCAGACCAGAATGGAACCCCTTCATAACTATCCCAGTTGGATGAATAAGTGAGTTTGCCAGGATACAAACATCTCATATCACTGATCAATTGCTTCCAAAATTCTGGTCTCTTTTTTTCACTAGTTTTAAATTCAGTACCCACACAAAACATATCCACATCATGACTGATAGCTATATCAAGGTAACTCATGATGAAGTCTCTATAGGCCGTTTCCCAAGCTACCCATTCAGCCTCACTTTTAAAATCTATATCACCTGGCCAAGAACCAGGGACATATATTTGTGGCTTCATAAATACTTTGAGGCCATTATTTTTCGCTAATCTGATATTCTCTATTACACCCTCAGGTTTTTCACCCCACCATTGTCTGTCAACATTATACCAAATCTTGGTTTGATTCAATCTGGTAAATCCATAAGGTACCAAGCAAATCCAATTAGCATTGGTCTCTTTTAGCCTTGGATATGGGTCCGATGGAAAAGGTGATGGAGTAGCTACTGCAGTAATGCCATTGATATGCTGTGCAGACATTGAGATACCAATCATTAGAAGAATTAGAGATATTAAAAGCCTTTGTAACACGATTCCAATTGTTTTGTGACGGCAAAATAGATGGTAATTAGGCAGATATACAAGGGGTTTCAAAGTCTTAATTGAATCATTTTCAATAAATAGGCCCTTTGTATTCTGCATTTTGAATGATTCCACAAAATTAGGGTCTAATATTAGATGAAATCTAAAATTATGTTTATTTCATTAGATATTGTTGAATTTAATTGTGAATTGTACGTATCTTTGAATTGTGTTTAACGAAGCACTTTAACATTGTGAGGTGATGAAATAGGCAGCCATGCCCTCTTGTCTCGGGGGTGGGGATTG
>CAZPUF010000157.1:0-7400 GCA_964589705.1 uncultured Saprospiraceae bacterium
AGAAGATTAAGAAATAGGATTAAGAAGCATATAGAGAAATCAATGGCAGCTTATGGAGAATAAGATGAGCATGCAATATCAGGGGGCTGGTATAAAAATATTAACCCTTCCTATTATAAAAACAAGCGATCCCTGTTATCGCAAAAAAGTAGGCGATTACAATATTGGCTAGAGAGATAAATTGATATGGCGCATACTCCAATGACGTTACACCCAAGGCCCCTGCCATAAAAATGCCTGACGGTGTCCACGGTGCAAGATTTTCCATCATGGTACCGGCATCTTCTATGGATCTGGATAAGACCTTTCTGTCAATTCCTAGCTTATCAAACTTCGTCTTAAATGCTTCTGCAATAATAAAACTCGTAGCATATTGATTGGAGGCCGTCAGGTTTGTCAGTAAGGTGCTAGACAGTGCAGCAACCACAGTAGCTCTTCTGCTATGAATTTTCTCTAATATTTTACCGATAACATTGTCTATCGCATTGATCACATCAAAGGTGCCGATGAGGGCAAATACTAGAAAACAACTTACTATCCCATCTATCAGATTGTAGAGACCACCTCTATTGAGTATATTCAGAGCCTTTGCATTGGCATCAGTCGCAGACATAGTGGTAGAAAATCCTTTATTGAATGATTCTATGATGTCTCCAAATGAAAATGACTGCATCGTAAGGGCTATCAACATGGCAATCCAGGCAGAGCCTAGCAAGGTCAATACGATAGGTTTCTTAGTTACAGAGCCCCACACAACCACAACCAACGGTATGAGCAGGATTAGATTAAAATTAAACATACTTTCCAAGCCCACTAAAGTCTCTTCTATCAACGCTGGTTGCTGTGCTGAGGTGCTTAGCGCTTCACCGGATACTGCTGGAGAGAGTATGATATAGATGACTGCTGCTACAAGAGCTGCAGGTCCTGTCGTATACATCATGGAGTTAATATGCTGAAAGAGCGGCACATCGGTAGCTAGTGAGGCCACATTGGTGGTGTCGGATAAGGGAGACATTTTATCACCAAAAAAGGATCCACCGACTATCGCACCTGCTGTAATGCACAGATTAGCGTCATATACTTCTGATATACCCATCATCACGATACCTATCGTGCCAGCTGACCCCCAAGACGTTCCTGTAAGCAGAGAAAATATTATACAGATGAGAAAGGAAAAGATGTAAATCCAGTTGGGATCTATCCAGCCTATACCATAATAGATAAGCATAGGTATGGTACCACAGATAATCCAACTCCCTATCAATACACCTATGGAAAATAGTATTAAGATTACCCCAACAGAATCCCCAACCTTTTTGACGATGCTAGCCTGTATCTCATCCCAACTATATCCTAACCATAACAAGTACATGGAGCTAAAAGAAAACGCCATCATAATCAGTACCCCTAGAGGCAGAGGTTTTTCCTTGAAGATGACAGGCTGTACAAATAACCCGAATATCAATACAATAGCAAAGAAGGCTATGGGTATTATTGATTTTCCAAATCCTACATTTTTCCGCTCAATATGGCTACTCATAGGAGTTAAGGTAATCAAATTATAAATGCTAGGGTATTCCCATACGCCTTTCCTTACTATATTGACATCTCTATGATATATTATATGCCATTGAAATTAATCATCCTTATTACATTCTCATGCCTGATTGTGTCACAGGCACTCTATAGCCAAGAGGCATCAAAGCATGTAACAGCTGATTCTTTATTTGTCACAGCAGATTATATTTCAGCTTATGAAGAATATAATCGCTTGGTGCTCAGTGGAGATACTGCTCTGCACACCCTATCACGTGCTGGCCTGAGTGCCCATAAAATAGGTAGACTTACCCATGCCAAAGACTATTTCATACAAATAGATACACTCTATGAGGCTCCTAAATCTATCTTGTCGGCGCTTGCTGGCATCTACGAACAGGAAAACAATACCCCCAAAGCCATCAAGTACTACACCAAGCTTGTCAATCAATTTCCAGATGATCCTATCTACTATAGAAAGTTGGGAAGACAATATTTTGGTGCCAAGCTATACAAATATGCAAGGACATATTATAATGAGGCACTCAATCTCAATTCCTTCGATCAGTATGCCCTAAAGGGTCTAGCAGAAATATATATAGTGGAGGACAAGCATCTCGAAGCGGATAGCCTTCTCTGGAAAGGCTTAAGTCAGGACAGCACTAACTACCATTATGCCTTACTCATAGCTAATAGTAAATACCGTCAGAAAGCCTATGACTCTACAGCCTACTATATGGAAAAGGTTATTGGTCGGGTAGATTTTCGTGCCCATGAGAGCAAGATTCTTGGTTATGCCTACTTGCAAATCGACTCACTTGAAAAAGCGGTTTTTCATCTGACAAGAGCGCTGGATGATTCCAGTACAAAAGAATATGCGCATTATCACTTGGCTGTCGCCTTTGAAAAATTAGAGCAGAAAGAAAGCGCCATCCATCATTTTCAAAAAGCTCTGGAAGAAGGCATCTCCTCTAACGTCGATATCTATCATAGAAATCTGGGAAGAATCCATTCTAAGAATAACAATAACAAGGAGGCCATTCCTCATTATCAGGATGCGTACAAATATGGAGAAGATCCGCTCATACTTTTTTATTTGGCTCGAGCCTCAGACCAATATTATAAGGATAAAAACATTGCCGTCCGATACTACCAGAAATACATCAATAGTAATGACAACAACGACAGCTATAAAGCGTATTCGAAGGAGAGACTGAGGTTACTTAAAGAGCAATTGCACTTTAATAAAAACTAACATTAGCCTCTTATACACACTAGATAATCCTCTGTGATTAAGCGGAAACTTAGATATCTCACGAATAGATAGTATTTTTCGACCTGTGAAAGGCCTGGTATATATTTTCTTCTTTTTTGCTATGTTTCCTTATTTGGACTTTTTCCAATTGGGTACTGACACACAGCCAAATGCTTTAATCTTTGCAAGCATCATCTTATTTGCCGTTAGGAACAAAAAGGTCAACCTGCCAATTATCCTGTTATATATCCAGTTTTTATTTGCCTTGTCTCTTTTCTTTATGAATTCACTAGGGACCTTTACGTTTCTCAAATCTTTTATCAATTATCTGTCGCCGCCCTTATTGGCCTCGGCTGTATATACCATCTACTCGCAATTGAAAATGAAGCTACCATTCAAGTTGTTTCTCTTTGCTCTTCTTGTATATACGACTGTGGGTTTAGTGCAACTATATTGGTACAATGATTTTATGGGTTTCTTACTCAATGCAAATAGAGGAACACTTATTGGCGGAAGAGGTGTCTTGTCATTGTGTCCTGAACCCGCTTTTTATGGTACCACCTGCCTATTATTTATGGTCTTCTCTCTTTTGGCTTATACCCGGGAACAGAATAAAATTGCAATACCACTTATTCTATTCCAATTCATTTTTCTTAGTAGATCATCGACTGGTATAGCCATCCTATTGCTAGCTGGGTTGTTATTCACCGTCATTCAATTGATAAGATTTAGATTGAAATATATTTTATTAGTTTCTATGATTTTGGCAGTTGCCATTCCTATCGGCAACCAACAGCTTAAGAAATTAGAGGATACGCGGATAGGTGAAATTGCCATTAGCTTCATTGAGAACCCACTTAATATTACAAAGGTAGATGGTAGTGTTGGTGTGCGATTTGCCAGTTCGGTAGCACCATTCCTCAATATGAAATACGATAATTTCAGACCTAAAGGCATCGGTCAATACAAGCCTTTTTTGATGAGCTTATATAAGTCTGGTGAGTGTCGCTCCTTTCTTACTGTACCCATCATTAATGAAAAAGACAGGTTAGATGGTGCTATAAATCTGGTGTTATTCCAACTGGGTATGTTTGGTTTGTTGTTACCAATAGCCATATTCCTGGCCTTCAGGCCCAGTCTTAAGAGCAGTATTGGTCTGTTTTGCTTTTTGCTTTTCTTTACCTTACTATTTACTCAGATCAAACTGACGCAGAGTATGATTGGATTTATAATAGGTTATGCAATCTACAAAGGCACGCTGATTAGAAAGTCATCACTGCAAGTCTGACATGTTTTATCCGATTTGATCGTGGGTCTATCAAAGTCATAAAATAACTGCCATCTCCCACCTTTCTTGACTTACTTGTAGATAATACATAATCATCTCCAAGCTCATCGAAGAGTGGGCTTATGTCTGAGATACTGTTGGCATTATAGTCCACTGATGCCGTACGCATATCTCTACCTGTAGTAATCGTACGGCGGCGACTTTGCTCTCTATCAAAGTTGCTGTCTCGCTCATTATACATTAGCATCAAGGTATTACCTACGTTAATATAGCTATACGATAAGTAGTAATCACTGCTTAAGAAAAAATCTGCACCGCCAATTGCTCTAAAGAATCCTCTTGATACCAAGACAGATTGCTTTTTAGGTATAATATCTACATTAGAAATCTCACCTTCATTACTAATATCTACTATCACCAGATCATTGACATGGAGGGTAGTGGATTCCGATCTGCCTGATCCGAACCTATTGAACGTGCCTGCTGGATTAATAGGGTTAAAATTATCAGATCTTGTTCGTGTATAGATTTCTTCTGCGATCATTACAGTTCTGCCATCTGGTAGGACTATGAGTTCTCTTATATTAAAGTCATTATCCAATCCAGATTTTCCATCTTTGAGAGAGACATCCACTCTGGCTTTATCCAGGCTAATCAGCTCATTTGTACTGAAAGCTCTTTTGTTGGTAACCACTTGATTGTAGTCATTATCGTAACGGGTGTAAAAAGCACCATTTATATTACCACCTTCTTTGGTAGAAATTAATCCGGCACAAATTACATCCCCAGTCAATGGATCTATTTGAATGGATGCTTCATGTACAAATTGCTTATCTACTTCTACAGGATGGCGTTCCACTGTTTTCACATCTGGATGGACTCGTAGCAGTTGCATAGTATAGCCTGCTATTTTTTCGTCATTTCTGTTCTTCACCGTTTCCTTTCCATCTTCATCTTTGTTATACTTTGTCAGAAAGATAAATTCTCCATCATTGTTGAGTTCTACATCTTGGATCTCGTACTGCTTTTGATTACCGCGAAGCTTTGCCCATTCATCCCACAAAATCTCCCCTTCCTCAGAAGTTACTGCACAATACAATTCTACTTCATCCTTCTTCTTGTCATTATCCACCAAGGCTACAAATCCAACTTTTGTAGAGTCCGGAGAAACCAACATTCTTGTCTGCGGAATGTCAGACGCTTTACCTATTTCTAAAGTAAATAGTTTCTTTGCTCTGCCTTGCTTGCCATCTAAAGCAATCGGGATTAACTGATAGGTATACTTGTAGCTGCTTATTTTTTCTATAACTGTCCAGGCCAATGATTTGCCAGTAGAAATCAGATCTACAGTTATCATATCTTTCTCACCATACTCATAACTAAATACCTGATTGAACTTGGTATCATATTTTTCTATAATCAAATTACGACCTGACTCACCTAATATGCCACGACCAGATCTTTCGTATAAATAAATCGTGTATCCTGAATCGTCTGCATGTAGCAGGCCTTGGTATTCATCATTTTGTCTTAGTGGAATTTCAGGACCAACCGTGATTTCTGGTGTCTGAGCTATTATTGTCATAGTACTTAGTAACAATGACATTATGATTATATGCTTCATACCTAATTTGTTCTTTTTAAAATTGTATATTTTCTACATGTTATATTGTTATGAAAGACATAATTTCTTGATTAACCTCATCGCTTTTTTCCCACTGTACAAAGTGACCACAATTATTGTAATATATTAGTCGTCCTTGTGTGGCTATTTCTTCTGCCTCTTTTGCAATAGCTTCAGTAGTTCTTTCTGGATGCATTATATGATGTGGAATTAATTTGTCGTTATCTCCAAAGAATATTAATGACGGCTTGTCTATCGTGCTATACGGTTTCTTTACATTATTTGTGGTAATAGAGTAAGTTGTTTCTGACATGGTCTTAGCAAACTCATAGAAGGTTTCTTTGTCCTTTGCCATAGCCAGTCTGTCCTCTATCATAAAGTGAGCATCTTCAGGCATGCTATAAAAATTAAGCTTATAATTTTTACTTATCATACTGGATGGATAGCTGGCGATAATGTCTGCTGTAAAGTACGTCTTGATAAGTTCGGCATCTTGTGGGCTATATTCTTCTATACCCGCAGGGGCAATCAGGATCAACTTATTGATCAACTCAGGATAACGTGATGCAATCATAATACTCATCAATCCGCCCATGCTGTGACCTACTAGAGTCACTTGGGAGTAGGCTTGCGCTTTAATAAATAAAGCTATTGTATCTGAAAGCTGGGAGATATCCGTAGCGTTGGCTCCTTTTGGTGAACGACCAAAGCCAGGTACATCTATAGCCACACATCGATATCGCTCACTAAGAACAGGAATGTTCTTAGACCAAGCCTTTATATTACTGCCCATCCCATGAAGAAACAAAAGCGTCTGCTCATGATCTCCTGACTCTATATAACAGAGTTTTTGCTTATTGACCATGGCCGATTTAGCAAATTCGTATAAGTTGGCTACAGACATTTTTTCTCTTTTTACTACTTCATATTATGGTACACTACCCTATTAACTAAAAAAAGTCCAGACTGTTATGTCTGGACTTGATCTTATATATTTTTTAAAATTCCTTTATGACTGACTGCCGAATACCGAACCTAAGTAATATCGGTTGAGTGCAGCAATGTTATCAGTAGATATTTCTTTAGGACAATCTACTTCACAAGCACCCACATTAGAGCATTTCCCGAAGCCTTCCTTATCCATAACTCTTACCATGTTTTTCACTCTTCTACCATGCTCTACTTTACCTTGAGGTAGTTTATTAAGGTGATTGATTTTTGCTGAGGTAAATAGCATCGCTGATCCATTAGGGCATGCCGCCACACAGGCACCACAGCCTATGCAGGTCGCTGAATCGAACGCTTCATCAGCATCTGCTTTATCTACAGGTATCGCATTGCCGTCTACCGCCTGTCCAGTATTTACTGAGATATATCCGCCAGCTTGTATAATAGCATCGAAGGATGATCTATCCACAGCCAGGTCTTTTATTACAGGAAAAGCAGAGGCTCTAAATGGTTCTATTGTAATCGTATCACCACTCTTAAAAGCTCTCATGTGCAACTGGCAGGTAGTTGTTCCTGTCTGACTTCCGTGAGGACGTCCATTGATTACCATGCTGCAAGCACCACATATGCCTTCACGACAATCGTGTTCGAAGGCTACAGGATCTTCTTTCTTTTCTATTAGCTGTTGGTTCAATACATCTAGCATTTCCAGAAAAGACATATGCTCTTCTGCTTCTACCTGATAACTG
>CAZPUF010000158.1:0-7380 GCA_964589705.1 uncultured Saprospiraceae bacterium
GAAAAGTTTTCAGCCATAATCTCTTCTGGGTGAATGATGTACTGGGTATTCTTACCTACCTGATCAAAAAAGTCTTTCGCATCTGACATGCCATGAATCACTGGACCTTCATTAGAAAGTAGCGGTTGCATACTTTGCTTATCCAACTCTAAAAATCCTATATTCAGATAATTAAAGAAACTACCGCCTTCATATGCCTTCTTTGCATACAGAATCATCATACACGGTACTTTCTCATCCTCACCGACGTCTAATAATATATATGAATCTGTTTGGACTGCATCAGGGTTAGTAATTCTATAGGACTTTAAGACATCTGGGTATTCTATTGGTTCCATAATGTGAAACCCTATTATGTTATACAGCTTCTCTCTAAGTGCAGGATTAGATCTAGAAATGACATGAAATAATTCATGAACAAGTAGTCCATCCAGCGCAGCCTCATTACCTCCAAGCGACCCCTCTGAAATAACAATATATTTTCCCCTCGTATAGCCCCCAGCGCCGCCTTCCTCTTTGGCAGTCGTTTTAATCAAGGTGACCTCTTCAATGTCAAAATGAAAATCTGCTTGATTCAGTTTATCATTGATTCTCCTAAGGGCGGCGTTGATTTTTGTTTTATCCGCCTCACTCCAAGCCAATACCTGCGCTTTGATATGATCCAAAAGCTCTGCTTTCGTGCTACCCGCTTTTCCCATCCTAGAATCTATATCAAAATCACTCCATGCCTCAGTAAAAGCATCTTCAGTTGTCAAGAGACTTTGGGCTTCATCAAGACTGGCAAACTTAACCTGATACATGTCATGTACATCATCATTATATGTCAATGTCATAAGTGCTATTAATAATGGAATTGTCATTTTAATAATTTTTAATTTCTTGGCTTCTTATTCATCCAATTCTAATATCGACTGTCTTGATCGGTTTACCGACAACTTGGTAACATCAGGACGAGAGTAATGCCCTGACGGGTCAAAATTCTGTCTTTCCTCGAGGACACGATTAATGTCGAGTTCTGCAAAGAATACACCTTCCTTGTCCACAATTGGTTCTACGACCCATTGACCATCTGGACCCATGATACCTGATCCTCCATTAGCTATATCTGCTGGTGCCATCTCTCTCATCATCTTTGCATGAGGCACATGATCTCCAATATTTGCTTTTTGAAATAAGCCAGAAACAGAAATAACAAATGACCTCGATTCTTTGGCAATGAATTCTGTGATATCTGAGGTATTACGTAGACAACCAGGCCATACAGCTACATGCAAATTCTCACCCTGTCCATACAGCGCTGTCCGAGATAAAGGCATCCAGTTTTCCCAACAATTAAGACCGCCAACCGTGAATTCCTCAAGTTGATGTACACGTAATCCGTTACCATCGCCAGGCGACCAGACCAACCGCTCTTCGTAGGTAGGTTGTAATTTTCTATGCACCGATTGTATCACCCCAGATTGGTCTATATAGACCAGTGAACAATACAAGCTGTGTCCTCCTCTATCGGATGCCTTTTCTATAGTCCCTAAGTAAACTGCAATATTATTTTCGTTAGCTACAGCACATATGCTATCTAAGTCTCCTGCTTCTATGTCTACAGACTCCTGGACATAATGCGCATATATCTCCTTTTGAGTCTGGTTATTGAATTCCGCCCCTCCAGTAGAAGATAACCAAAATGGATAACCAGGCAATAGTCCTTCTCCAAAGACCACAAGACTGGCTCCTCCTTTCCCAGCTTCTTCTATTCTCTCTATAACACATTCGATTGTATCTGCCTTATGCAACCACTTGCCAGAGATCTGTGCCATCGCTACTTTCATATTCTTTTATTTTCTGCTTTGCTGTTCCATATATCCCAGCGTGAGGTAGGTCATCGTCTTCACTCCAGTAATTAGCCCAGATTCATCTATAAAGAAATCTGGCGTGTGATGTGGTGCTGCATCGAACTCAGATACATCTAAAGGCTTACCGCCAACGAAAAAATACATCCCTGGTACTTCCTGTGCAAAAAAGGAGAAATCTTCTGCTCCCGTAATTGGATTAGTAATAATTACATTCTCCTCCCCAGCTGCCTTATTGAGGTAAGGGACCATATCTCTTGTGAGTGCATGGTTATTAAAGGTAATAGGATAGCCTTTATCTATTTCCACTTCCACTTCAGCACCAGACGCCTCTGCAATATGGGTCAGGGTGCGACGGATACGCTTATGTATATCCGCCTGCATATCTTTATCAAGGGTACGGATGGTGCCCAGCATCTCCACTTCCTCAGGGATAATATTACTTCTGAGGCCTCCTTTTATCTTTCCTATGGAAATAACACAGGCTTCTTTAGTCAATTCCATTTGTCGACTGACAATAGTCTGTAGCCCCATAATCATTTGTGCTGATACGGTTATCGGATCTACACCACCCCACGGTCTGGAACCATGTGTCTGTTTTCCTTTGACGACGATACGCATACTGTTGACCGCTGCCATGATACCACCTAACTTATATCTTACTTTTCCTACATCTAAGCCAGCACTTATATGCTGACCAAACATGACTTCTATGCCATACTTGTCCATCATGCCTTCTTTGATCATGAGTTCTGCACCACCTTCTTCTCCAGGAGGAGCACCTTCTTCTGCAGGTTGGAAAACAAAAACAACCTTACCAGTAAGCTGGTCCTTGATTTGGGTCAACACTTTTGCAGCACCAAGAAGCATCGCAATATGGGTATCGTGCCCACAAGCATGCATGACCCCCACGTCTTCGCCCAGAAATTCGTCTTTGGCTTTGGAAGCGAAGGGAACCGGTGTTCTTTCTGTTACTGGTAGGCCATCTATATCAGCCCGTAATCCTATTACAGGACCTGGTTTGCCAGAGTCTAGCACCCCTACGACTCCCGTAATAGCTATGCCGGTCTCTACCTCCAAGCCTAGCTTCCTTAGTTCTTGAGCGATATGTTTACCGGTGTTAAATTCACGATTAGATAGCTCCGGATGCTCGTGATAATGTCTACGCCAATCTATGACTTCTGATTCTACCTGATCTATCAATTTGGCGACAAGCATTTCATCTACTTGTGCATAACTGAGTGTAGATAAGATTAGAAATAAGAGAAATATTCTAATTTTCATGATATATACTTTCTATTAGTGAGGAACAAGATAACATCAAGAAAGCATATTTGAGGTTATGACAGGAAAGATTATTGGATTCTTTTGAGCATTTTAAATAAATACTTGGTGTCAATTACCCACAAAAGGTGTGATCCCTAATTAAAGAACTATCACTCTTCGAATAATTTTTTGCTCATCATAAGTTGTTATTTCCAAAAAGTATACACCTGAAGACAAATGACTTAGGTCTATTCTCGTAGATGACAAAGCTCTCGGCAAATCTGCATCAGTATACCATACTGCATCGCCATTAACTGAATATAATTTCATTTGGAATACAGCCAGATCTGGATGCGACACAAATAATTCTGTATAAGCGGGATTGGGGTGTATTGAAAAATTGTCGAGATTAAGCTCACTAGTTGAAGTCGTAGCATCTGCTCCGTCACAATTTTCATCTATTCCGTTATTGGGTATTTCTTCTGCACCTGGATTGATTAGAGCATCTTCATCATTACAATCAATATCATTCGTATAACCATCCCCATCATTATCCACTAATCTTAGTTTAAATAAATAAAGAAATGGCCCTATTTGGTTATCGCAATGGTCAGTAGCGAATACAGAGAAAAACTTAAAATCATTACAACTACTAAAAGATGAGCCATCATAATCATGACTTATAATAAGTGGTAATTGGCAATTATCAGAAAAGTGACTAGGTAGACTATCTCTGATATAATCATTTATACTATTCACATTTCCAAGGTTATCGCATACAAATTCTACTTCGGTTTGCGTACCATGTGTATTACCCCTATGGACTGGGTCTTGATCATCTCTGATTGATATAATGCTTGTACATTCGTTTACCTCACATTCTGATTCTGCTGAAAAAGTAACTTCTGTTATAAAAGCACAAGATGTGTCATGGAAAAAAGCTAATGTATCTAAGTCATTGTCTACACTTAGTATATTGCCATCAGTATCTTCAGCTGTTGCTGACTCTAACCATTCTATTATTTCAAGACTGTTATTTGGACAATCTAAAAATAAAATCTGAGGACAGTTAACAGATGTTCTAACTCCTTCATCTACTATGCCATCGCAGTCATTATCTTTATTATCACACAATTCAGGTGCTGCGGGAAATGTATTCGCATCGTCATCATCGCAATCCAAATTGCTATAAACCCCATCACCATCATTATCTGTAAATTCAGATTTCAGAAAAAATTTGAATAATATATTATCAGAAAGATTATTGCAATCATCAAATGCATTAACAATTACTTCTATCGTATCCACGCATGACTCAAATAAGGCGCCATCATAGTTATGATGTACGTTTAGTCCGTTGGAGCAATCCTCTAAAAAATAATCATAAATATCTCGTTCAAAAAAAGTTTCGATATCTCCTTCATTACCCCTAAAATCGCACTCAAACGAAATATTAGTGTCATTATTTATAAGTGTTGGTGCCGTCTTGTCGTGCACTTTATAAATTGATGAGCATGAGTGAATTTCTCCACAGACCAAGCCAGGATAATGGAAGGTTTTAATCGTATCCATTACTGGATTGCAGGTGCCCGGAAAAATAAATGCATCTTCAATTGAAAGCTGTAACGGTACTTCGGGTTGATCTCCAACTTGTCCAACTGCTAAACTTACCCACTCATTATAATCGTTAAAAATAAATTCGTCACATGCTGAATCGAAAGTCGGTGGGCAAGTCAATGTCACTTCAAATCCCTCGTCTATTTCTCCATCGCAATCGTTGTCTTTATCATCGCATCTTTCTGGAGCACCTGGATATATGTTACTGTTATTATCATCACAGTCTTCATCATATCCAAATCCATCTTGATCCGCATCGAATAATCTTGCGCTGAATCTATAGGACAATATAGGTCCAAAATTATCACAGTCATCCGTAACATGGACAGTAAGAGCTATAGTGTGATTTGTGTTTTGGATAGGACTATCATCATATGGGTGCGATATATTTATACCATTATTACAACTATCAGTATAATTCTCTAAAACAGTATTCTCAAGAAAGAAATTGATATCATCAACATGACCAGATCCATCCCACTCGAATACTATTTCTATTTCCCCACCATTATATATAGGACCTTCGTTGTCCTCCAAAAATATATGAGACTGACAAGAAGAATTATACATGCAAAAATCTGTTACTTCAAATATGACTTCCTGTGAAAAGGAGCAATCTTGACCAGAGGTAACATCGATTATATTGAGATTATTAGAAATCGATAAAATGTCTGAACTACCTGAGATTGTAGCAGATGTCAACCAATCTTGTATTGTCAATGAATCTACTTCATAGCATTGCAGAGTTAGAGGTAATGGACAATTAATAGTAAGCTCTGAATCTTCATCTATAAGACCATCACAATCGTTATCTATGGCATCACAAAATTCTATTGCTCCAGGGTATATTTCAGGATTGCTGTCATCACAATCATTACATAAGAAAAATCCATCTCCGTCAGCATCTGGTGAATCGCAATACGCGTAATCTACATCATCTACATAAAAAAGTGTATAGATATCCAAGAATAAGAAATTGAGCTTACTGACTTCATTACCTTCAGCATTGTTAAATGAACCCTTGAACTCATCATTGATAAAAAAGGACCAATTTTTAGATTCAACATCTACTTTTAGCGTACACTTAAACCATTCATTTTTTGGATAAGTCCCTTCCACTATATGGACAGCACCAAAACTTACAAATTCAAATTCCCCTCCCTCATGGAATATCATCTGGCATGGTAAATGGAATTGTCCAGGTTGCTCTCCAGCAACATTCTCAATACTGAAATACCCATTCAAATTATCAGGTATCAACATTTGGAATTCCAACTTATGAAAGCCACTTGAAGGATTTCCATTAAGTGGCAGTTGACAGCCCGATTGCTCTTCTAGATCTACCCGTAATGAATTGTTTGGACTAAAAGCTTCATAATTAAAAATTATAGCCTCTGCTACATTCGGAATTGATTCCCAAAGTGGTGAAGCTTCCACTATAGATTGTCCTACTTGGTAGCTATCGAAATTCTCAAAGATATTTGCTTGCGCATCCAGCTTGCCGGACACATGGCTAAGCAATACTAAGATGATTATGGAAGTACGCATATTGAATAGATTTAGATTACAGGAAACCTAATATAAATGATATCTCAAGTTTATTGCAATCTGATTTTTATTCTTCTTAACAAAAAACAGTTATCCAAATTAAGTAGATTCTGTCATCAACTAATATAGCGCTTTATCGGCACTCTAAGAAAATGTTACTTTAAAGTACACTGTATGCCTGCTGAATCACCAACTATCTCAATCTAAAATTAACAGGCACTTCTAACCTAAAGCCCACTATAGCTTCAGCATAATAAAAAGGTTGGTACCCTTGTGCTGTAGCATGTCGATAGGCTTCAATAGCCGCATTATCTAAATCATCACTAACCCCTTCTAGCACCTCTACAGATTGTACATGACCATTACGATCTACAGTAGCTACTAACACCACTGTTCCTTGTATACCTTTATCCCTTGCAGATGCTGGGTAATTCATCGTAGAATACATGTCCCTAAGCATAGGTTCTACACCTTGGGCTGGCGTGGGAAAATCTTTCTGATTGAGTTTGGTTAGAATATACTCTCCATTACTGGGATCTTTTACGTACAACTTATATTCTCGATTTACAATCACATTTTCATCTTTGATTACGGTACTGGTTTTGCATTGTGAAAAAGTCACTGCCAATAGTGCCATAAAAACAAGTAGTACTCTAGACATAAATAATAGTTGAGGTTAATTCAAGATGCCAATACTAGCCAATGTCGACATATTAAAACTTCCTGCAGGCAATCTATGAAGAACTTGATACTTTTTCAGTGCCTCTTTAATGCAGGCCTGATCATCTTCCAGACAATGGTAGCCGTCCTCCAATAATGCCGACCACAGCTGCGTCATAGCCGCTTTCATATCTTTCTCACACAATATTTCTTGCCAAGTAGATCTAGTTGTGACCGATTCTACATTTTGGTTCAATCCTTCTAAGACATATCTAACTGGCTGTCCTTCTATATAATCTTTAGCAATATATCTTCCATTGACCTCAGACAAAGTACTGACTTCCACTAAGCAATGAACCAACAAACCATTACGATCAGGTTTCTTGGTCCAGACTTTCTCACTGACTTCTGTAAAGGAAAATAAACTAGATGGAATCTCTTC
>CAZPUF010000159.1:0-7380 GCA_964589705.1 uncultured Saprospiraceae bacterium
TTGGGCCAGGCTAATGGGTTTCTTATTCATATTTCCTTTTATATTTTTCATATGGAAGAAGTGGATAGATAAGTGGATGATACGGCAGCTTCTATTTGTGATTTTTTGGGCAATGATGGCGGCTGTATTTGGTTGGGTTATGGTCGCTAGTGGTTTGGTTAACCGACCCTGGGTCAATGCTTATAAATTATCACTGCATTTAGGTATTGCATTGGCTACTTTATCCTTTCTTATTTGGGGCACTTACCGTTCATTAGATCTGCATAAGGTCAGTATTAATAATAAGGTGCTATATAAACTGGGAATGATATTTATGGGAATGCTTCTTGTCCAAATATTTTTTGGTGCTGTTCTAAGTGGCATGCGTGCTGCGCTTTACTACCCTACTTGGCCAGATATGAAAGGTCAGTTTATTCCAGATATCTTATTTGAGAGTGAATCGTGGAACATGGAGAGTATTGTAGTATATGATTCGGACACCCTCATGCCTGCATTAATCCATGTACTTCACAGGAATTTTGGCTATATCGTATATGCCTTTGGTATGTATCTAAGTATAAAGATTTTTAGGTATCCACTCAGGCGCATCTTCTATATAGGGGCTATTGCTCTTATTGTAGGTCTCAATCTTCAAGTGTTGCTAGGCATACTGACTTTGATATATAGTAAGCAGGCGATTCCGTTAACGTTTGGAGTATTGCATCAAGCTGTAGCTATTTTATTACTTTGTATCTCTTTATTCCATATTTACATATACAAATCAAGAAGTAAACCATAGTTAAGACAGTGACTGAAGTTATACAAGAAGATGGTTTTCAATATCTCGAAACCAACCCAGGAGGAAAAGTATTGCTCCTATTACACGGTCTCTTTGGAGCAACAGGCAATTTTGCAAGTATTCAACAATACTTTAAGGATGACTACAATGTAGTAACACCGCTATTACCTATATTAACTATGCCGACAAGGGAACTTAGTTTAGATGCCTTACTGGTACACATACATGATTTCGTTACTAAAAAGGGATTTGATACTTTTCATTTGGTAGGTAATTCTCTTGGTGGACACCTCGCTCAGATGTATACCTTAAGCCATAGTGAAAAAGTTAAATCACTTACACTAACCGGTAGTTCTGGCTTATTTGAAAATTCGATGGGTTCGACATTTCCTAAGAGAGGAGATTATGAGTTTATAAAAACAAAAACGGAAGGGACATTCTATGATCCCGCTATAGCTACTAAGGAAGTTGTAGATGAAGTATTCGAAACCGTGAATGACAGAGATAAAGCTATACGTGTAGTGATAACAGCTAAATCAGCTATTCGACATAATCTTGAGGATAAGATTATGAATATTAAAAAACCGGTATTACTGGTGTGGGGAAAGCAGGATACGATTACACCACTATGGGTAGGCGAGAAGTTTAACAGTTTGCTACCTAATTCCGAGCTAGCGATTCTAGATAAGTGTGGACATGCACCAATGATGGAACTACCAGATAAATTCAATGAATTATTAGATACCTTTCTTACAAAGGTGGATGGAGAATAAAAAAGGAGACTTGATTAGCAAGTCTCCTTTTTTGTTTATGGTTGTTGGATTTCTTTCTCCTTCTCTTGAGCTCTTTTAGCTCTTTGCATTGGATTCTCTCCACCACTTGCACCTCTTGGTCGTTGTCTTCTTTTAAATAGTTCAAACCTATCAGGTGAAGTAGTTGGTTTGAATGAATTATTAGAGACATCTACATCTGCAGTTTCTAAATAAGGATCAAGAACGATATCAGTAACAAGCTTATCTAATACGAATGTCTTCGTAACAGTGTCACCAAATCTCCATATTTCTGGCGGTAGTTTCTTAATCTCTTCTGTGCCATCAGCATATTTGAATTGTAGGATGATAGGCATAACCAGTCCCTTATTTTCAAATGATAAAGTGTAATAATGCTGATCCTTTTCGATCAGTTCTTTTTCTTCATCACTTAGAGAGTTAAGATACTTCTGATATTCTTCTTGGTGAATCGCATCTTTATCCAGAGGGTCAAAATCAGTATAGTAATCTTCTATACTAGGATCAGACTCATTCAAGGTTTCGGGAATATCATTTCTGTTTCTTTCTCTGGAAATGTCATAAGTCGTTGCTGATCTATTGGCCTTTTGTCTAGCTTCTACATCTGCAGGATTTTTAGAATCAATCTTTTTGTACACCACATCTGTGAGAGCTTGATCAACGTGCTCGTTGGTATAGAACCACCCTCTCCAAAACCAATCAAGATCCACGGCTGAAGCATCCTCCATGGTTCTAAAAAAGTCAGCTGGCGTTGGATGTTTGAAAGCCCATCTCTGGCAGTATGTTTTTAATGCATGATCAAACAACTCTCTACCCATCACCGTCTCTCTTAAGATATTGAGCGCTGTGGCAGGCTTAGCATAAGCATTACTTCCAAATTGGAATATAGATTCTGAGTTGGTCATAATAGGAGAAATTCGATCCTTATCTCCTTTCATGTAGTTTACTATTTTATGTGCTGGTCCTCTACGTGAAGGATAATTTCTTTCCCAGTGCTGCTCTGTTAGATACTGTACAAATGTGGTCAATCCCTCATCCATCCAGGTCCATTGTCTCTCGTCAGAATTGATAATCATAGGGAACCAGTTATGTCCCACCTCATGGATGATGACACCTATATGTCCATATTTCATTCTCTGAGAATATGTCCCATCATCTTCACATCTACCAAAGTTGAAGCAGATCATAGGGTATTCCATTCCCATGTTCCCATCTATAGACCAGGCTGTTGGATATGGATAATCTATAGTGTAGTGAGAAAACCATTTCACAGTATGTGCGACTGCCTTAGTACTATATTTTTCCCATAAGCAATTACCTTCTTTAGTCCACATAGATGCAGCCATGACTGTGCGGCCATCAGACATAGGGACACCTACTGCATCCCAGATAAATCTTCTAGAACTAGCAAAAGCAAAATCTCTTACATTATCTGCTTTGAACTTCCAAGATTTCTTTTTGCTAGGGATACCTTCAGATGCAGCTTCTATCCTATCATCAGCATCTTCCATACTAGATATGTTGACAGGTTGCTCATGTTCCTTCATTGCTTTATCCAAGTTCTTTCTTTGATCACTGGTCAAGACTTTATTTGGATTCTGAAGTTCACCTGAGGCTGCTACTAAGTGGTCATTAGGTACAGTTATCTCTACTTCAAAATTTCCGAAGGTCAATGTGAACTCCCCTCTTCCAAGGAACTGCTTATTCTGCCATCCATATACATCATTATACAAACACATACGAGGATAGAATTGAGCAATTACATATACGTTATGTCCGTCATCGAATCTCTCATAACCACTACGACCTCCTATCTCTCTGGTATTATTAATGTTATACCACCAGTCTACTGAGAACTTTACACTTTGACCAGGCTGTAGAGGGCTAGCTAAATCTACTCTCATCATGGTCTTATTGATAGTGAATTTCATTGCTTTCCCACTAGCATCTTTGACTGCTTTAATCTTGAAACCACCATCAAAGTCAGGCGTTAAACGACTCAGTCCATCGGTACTCATTTTTTCACCAATACTAGAGCTTCTAATATCATGAGAGTGGGAATCTTGTGCTCTTACATTTTGGTCCAATTGAAGCCATAGGTAGGAGAGTGGATTAGGTGACTGATTATAATAAGTAATGGTCTCTTCACCATGTAGTTGTTGTTTTTCATCATCTATTTCGACCTTCATGTTGTAGTCGGCTTTCATTTGCCAATACTCATGACCAGGTGCACCACTAGCTGTACGATAAACATTTGGTGTCGGAAGCTCTTCTTCAAGCTGCTTAAACTTGTTGTGATTATAACTCTCAGTTTGTCCAAATGCTCCGATAAACAAAGAAGCGAACAAAACTGTCCATAGTAATTTCATAAGATAGATTAAATTAATTCTTAGTAATAAGGTAGTATGATAGGTGGAAGAATATATATGTTCCACGTGAAACAGCGATAATGATACTCATAATCTAAAATAGGACAAAGAAAATAACGTCCTGACTATATGAAATGTTTTGATAGACGCATAATAGACATACAGCTTATCACTGTGGTGGTTTCACGTGGAACATGCGTTTTACGAATAATAGATAAACATGAGCAAATACTATATAGCCATTTAGATAGGAAAATAGCTAGACTACATTTGTATTAAACTACAATCTAATGAAGTACACAATCACAGCTATTTTGGTATTACTAGCCACTCTTCTATTTAGTCAAATAGAAAGGTGTCATCAGGATTCAAGTTATGTATGGGCTAAATCAGGACTGACACTGAGGGCAATGCCGGAACAAACAGGTGAAAAGCTAGCAGTTATAGAGTATGGAGCCCAAGTATTATTACTGGACCAATGTGACTGTCATTTGACTAAACTAAAGGTCTTACCTGCCATGCCGTGTTCTGGTAAATCTCAGATCTCAGAGTCTAGAATTGTCTAGTATCTGGGAGTACATAGAAGTTGATAGTCAACGCGGATGGGTTGCTGGTCTTTATCTATCTAGAATGAAGCCCCCTCCAACAATTGAGTTTAATGGCCTAGGGAAATATCTGACTAACAATTTCGATACAATATATTCAGAGAGAGTATATGATTCACACACATATGGAGGGAGCACTGTTTATTCTACTGGAGTAACTAGTGTACAAAACTATCATGAGGGAGGAGGCAATACAGTATTTATAGTGACAGGCAATCCATCCATGATAGATGGCTTTGTATTACTTAATTTATTTACATCAATCTTCGATGGTGAAAGTCTTGAGAATTATGAATGTATAAACATTAGAAGGAAAGAGAAGGATGAGATAAATGTTACAATCAATATGAAAGAAGGGAATGGACAGTATTTTACAATTTCCATCAGACACAACATACTGGTTATAAAGTTGGGTGGTTTCTGCTAGGTCAACTTCTTAAGAAGTAAATCTTTAAAGTCAGTATAAGTCTTAGAACACTGTCTGGCTACTTTATCCTTTGATATGAATTGACTTAAGCTGTCTGGAAGTTCTATTTTACCTAGAGCTCTTTCCATAGAATCGCCGAATTTCCCAGGGTGTGCAGTTTCAAGAAATATAGTTTGATGCATTGGGTTTGATTCTAAATACTTCTTGCATGCTAAATAGCCAACTGCTCCGTGCGGATCTGCAATGTAGTGATGTGTAAGATTGATATCTATAATGGCTTGCATTGTTTCAGCATCAGAGTAATAATCCCCAGAGATGTCCTTTTTCATATTGTTCCACGTGGAACCAGGCTCATTATTATCTGATTTATATAAGGCTAACATCCTTGGAAAATTACTAGGATTACCCACATCCATGGCATTGGAGATTGTTTGAACAGATGGTCTTGCTTTATATTCTCCCGAACTCAAATACTCAGGAACTGTATTATTGTCATTAGTAGCTGCAACGAAATGATGAATAGGTAAACCCATTTTCTTAGCTAAGAGACCGGCAGTTAGATTCCCAAAATTACCTGAGGGCACAACGACCGTAACTGGACTTGACTTATCATTTACTTGTTTGTATCCTTCAAAATAATAGAAGGATTGAGGAATTAGCCGCGCAATATTAATAGAGTTCGCAGAGCTAAAATTATACATACTCTTCAAATCATCGTCTATGAAAGCTTGCTTTACCAAAGCCTGACAATCATCAAATACACCATCTATTTCTATAGCAGAGATATTATCACCCCAGGTGGTCAACTGCTTTTCTTGTAAGTCACTCACCTTCCCACTAGGGTAAAGGATGATTACTTTTATTCCAGGCACACCATGAAAACCTGCAGCAACTGCACCCCCTGTATCACCACTAGTTGCTACAAGAATGGTTGTCTCTCTGTCTTCGTCTTTGAGAAAATAAGACATCAGCTCTGCCATAAATCTTGCGCCAAAATCTTTAAACGCCATGGTGGGCCCATGAAATAATTCTATGGTAGATATCTTATCGCTTAAGCGAACTAGGGGTGCTTTGAAATTGATGGATCTGGATATCAGTTGATACAAATCACTTTCAGGAATATAATCACCGATTAGACTTTGAGCTACAATAAAGCTCAATTCAGGAAAGGTGTATTGATCAATATTTTTGAAAAAGCTAGATGGTAGGGTAGGGATATGCATAGGCATGAAAAGTCCCTTGTCCTTTGGAAATGCATTCAATACTGCCTCCTTAAGCTCTACAATATTCTCTTTGTCATTTGTACTGAATAACTTCATACCACTCTAATATTTTTTAGCGCCTTGTAGATTGATTAAACTATTGTAAGTCGTGATTTCCACTCCCTTATCAGCAAAGAGTTGCTTAGCACTATCAACTATATTTTCTGCTATTATAGAATTGGCACATAGGGCAAACATCGACGGCCCAGCTCCGGAGATAGAAAAACCAAGAGCCCCATGATGGAGCGCCGCTTCTTTCATATCATAGAAATGTGGAATTAGCTTTGCCCGTTGTGGCTCTATAACCACATCTTCCAAAGACCGCTGCAAACCATCTAAATCCATTCGATATAAAGAAGAAACAAAAGCAGCCAAATTACCGGACTGAGTAATGTGACTCTCCAATGATATTTGGTCACTGAGTACAGATCGAGAATCCTTAGTTAAGATTTTGATATGTGGATAGATCACTACCGCCCTTAATCCTTCTATGACTGGAAGTCTGATTACATCTAAAGACGGATTATCTCTGATCAAGATGATACCACCCATTAATGAAGGTGCCACATTATCTGCATGGAAAGATCCATCAGCCAGCTCCTCTGCCAGAGTAGCACAACGAAGCACCTCTTTCTCAGAAGCAGGTTTTCCTAAATATTCATTTATAGCAAAGGCACCAACCACTGCACTGGCGGCACTACTTCCCAGGCCAGTACCAACCGGCATATTTTTTATCAGTTCTATTTCAATTGGCATGTCTATTATGTCCAAATGCTCCATCAATTTGTATGCGGCAAAACCAGCCGTATTTTTCATGATGTCTTTTGTAAGAGATTTCATACCTCTAACTGCTGAAATTTTAAGACCAGGATTAGTACCCTCACGGACGATCAACTCGTCTCCTAAGTCGTCTATAGCAAAGCCTAGAATGTCATACCCTACGGCTACATTTGCTACAGTGGCAGGAGCGAAGCATTTACAGGCTATTTTTTTCATTAATTTTATGTGTAATTAACTGATAATCAATTAGTTATATGGTTAAATGGCTCCTTTATAAACTAGAGCTTATGGAGATAACCTCAGCAAGTACACCGGCTGCTGTAACGGCTGCACCGGCTCCAGGGCCCCTAACAACAAGAGGGGTGTTACTA
>CAZPUF010000160.1:0-7339 GCA_964589705.1 uncultured Saprospiraceae bacterium
AAGATATGCTTTTTTATTCTTTTGCTCTAACAATATATTTAAAGATGAAAATCGCCTTCATATGAAGCAATTAGCTCTTTTCATTCTGCTGACCTTGACTGCATTTATCAGCCAAGCAAGTGCCCAAAACCTGGAAGTAGATTCCTTAGGATACGAGACTTTTCAGATGCCTGAAGGAGACACTATATATACAATGAAAAAGTACTTCATCGCTTTTTTGAAAGAAGGACCTACTAGAGACCAGACAGAAGAAGAAGCTCAAAAGATTCAAATGGGACACCTAGATCATATTAATAAGATGGCCAATGATAACAAAATCTGCATGGCAGGTCCTTTTGGTGATGATGGTGATATAAGAGGAATTCTAATCTTCAACGTTCCAACAATGGAAGAGGTACAAGCTTTGGTAGCGCTAGATCCTGCTGTCATCTCTGGGAGACTAGAGCTTGAAGTTCATTCTTGGTGGGCAGCCAAAGGTAGTCAACTCAAGTAATTTGCTGGCGGTACTAATAAGCTGGCTATTAGCTGGGTATATTTCTTGGATCTTAGGCATAGGCACATACGTCTTATTCTCAGGATCCCACCCTACTAAAAATAATCAACCTTTTATTTTCCATTTGCTATTGGGTTTCGCTACTATCATTTTTTTGGCGCACATTTGGTCTCTATTCTTTAAGGTAGGCTGGATACTACTTGTCATTTTAGGTCTGCTTGCTATCCTTGTCAAGTGGAAAGTACAAGTTGTTTTACCTAGACCTTCGAAGTCTGACTTCTACATCTACCTTCCTTTAATTATTATAAGTCTTCTTTTGTCAATCGGTGCGCCTAATAACATAGATGAAGCGGGTTATTATCTGCCAACAGTTAGATGGATGGAAGATTACCCAGCAACCCAAGGCATCTCTTTGCTTATTGCTAGGTTGGGATTTAACTCTGGATTCCATATGCTCAGTGCAACATTTAGTCTTAAGCATCTATTTCCTGGCGGGGTATACGAATTAAATGGCTTCTTATTCCTTTGCACAAATGGTTATCTATGGAAGCAAACTATTTTGCAATTAATCAATTCTAATAGTCATAAGTTACCCACCATATTCTTGCTGGCTCTTTTGTTTCCTTTTTCATTCTTGGTGCCCTCAATGGATACTGATTATCTAAGTATTTTCGGCTCACTGCTTGTTATTGGTTGGTGTATTCAAACACTGTTCTTAGAAGAGAAGATAAGCCACGCCAAATTCTTAGCTCTTAGCTGGATTCTTGGTATGCTCTGCACGGTCAAGTTTATCACCATATTAGTTTTGATTCCATTTGCAATAACCCTATTAATCTATAAGAAACGGCCATTATTCTTGAAGGCTTGCCTATTAATTGCTGTCGCAATTTTGCCATGGATATTCCGCAATATTCTTATCTCTGGTTATACCATTTTCCCTATCTACCAGATAGACTTATGGGAAGTGCCGTGGAAAATGCCATATGAGATGGTTAAAGCATCACAATCTATTGTGAATGAATATGCTAAAGTGGAAATCATAAGGGACGACTATCTGCTGAGTGGCATTAAACAATGGTCGCTCAAGTCCTGGATACCAATTTGGACAAATAATCAAAGTCAATACCTCATTGGACTAGCAACAATATTCCTAACACCTTTATCATTTCTTGTTGGACTAGTATTGATGATCATATACAGGCCTAAGCATCTTCTTTTGCATAAGCAATTTAGATGGCTATGGATTTGCTTTACTGCTATCCTTATTTTTTGGTTTCTAAATTTTCCTGCTATTAGATTTGGCTGGCCATGGATTCTAAGCTATGGCTCTATCACAATATACTACTTTTTACATTGGTTAAAAGCTCATTGGCCGAGCTATATCTACAAACTATTGTTCCTCTTAGTGCTGGCATCCTGGATAAGATTGTCCTTAAATTCTGTGCTTCATAATATACCCCATATACAGAGCAAACTTATATTGCATGAATTGCATGTCAACCAGTCTAGATACACAACAAAAACTGTCGGTGTTGTGGAATTCAACATTGCACAAGACAATTACTGCAATGGGATATCCTTACCATGTATGCCGGCCAATAATCCTTATCTAGTTATCCCTGCTGGGAACTCGATAACTGATGGTTTCAGAATTGATGAATCTTATTAGAACCCTGGAGCTGAGAAATTTGTCAATGGATTCTGTCCATAATCGTACTTCAAAAATCCAAGATTAGATGAAGCTACGCCTATACTAAAGGTAAATGAACTATTGGCTCTACCTACAGGAGTCCACGTTATATTCATATCCCAACAATGTAGTTTCCTGCCAAAGCTAACAACCGAAAAAGTTGGACCCCTCTGAACAAAATCATAACCTATATTTCCAACATTGATATACCAATTATTGGTAATATCAAATCTACCGGTAAGCGAAAGACTATGGGTGGTCAAACCTGATGACAGCTGATTGTTGTCACTCGTAAAACCATATACGATCTCATGCCTAATAGCGATATTATCAAGCAAATCAAATATTGACTTCTTCTTGACAACAGGCTCTCGCTGTTTTTCTCTCTCTCTTCTTTCATCCTCATCAAGCAATCCTTCTTCGGTAAGCAAATTTGGATTAATTTGATTATCGGCAAATCCACCACTCGATGCAAAATCCTCAATACCAGTCTCAAAACCTGAATTGGCAAAATCATTCTGCGCTCTTTCATCTTCACTCTTCGTAAACCATTCTCTTAAATTACCAAAAGTGAATCTGGTAGACATATTGATAGTTCCATTATCCAAACGAGCAATTTTTTTTCTGTCGGCCCAAACTGTTTGATTTACACGACGTCCATTAGACTCAAGATATGGATCAAAGGTCCATCTGGAAGTCAATGTCACTATTCCTCCAAGAAACCTTGAAGTGCTATTGAGTACATGAGTCGAAAACTTTAAACTGTCCGCTGCAAAATTGTAATTACCTGATACATTAACCCTATCAAAAACCTTAAACTTTCTAATAGAGGAATCTTTCTTTGAAAACAATTTAAGTTCTAAAGAATTTTCAACATTATAATTAATTTGTGATTGCAGTCCTGAAAATCTTGGAGATCCAAATGGACCATCATCAAATCTGGTGAAAGTCAACTCTCTTTCCCTTCCATCATCAAAAATAATTGTATCAACCTTATCCAATTGGTTAGGGGAATAACTCCATCCTATACGTGGTTTCATGAGGTGACGGACTCCTCTTATTTTTCCTTTCTTAAAATTCATCGTTCCAAAAATCTGAGTATCAATATCGAAACCAGCTCTAATTGTTCTGTAAGTTCCGCCATTCTGAAGATTATTGGTAACTAAAGAATCTACCGTTTGAAAGAGACCATCTATCGAAAACTGCAAAGAATCCTCAGGAGTCATTGGTATAAATGGCTCTGATTGCACAATACTATTTTCTATTGTATTGAGCACCCATGTTTCCTCATAAGAAGCACTTGGAGAAAAACTAAAATATTGGAGAAATTTAGTTGGCATAAAGACTGTAACATAGTGTTGCATTCCACTTCGAATATTCTCTATCGTCTCATTTGTAAAGAGTGTAGTATCTGTAGTTGTAGTTCTTACTCTCAAATTGGAGGAATACCCTAAGGTTATATTCTCATACCATTTCGGTTTGCCTGTGGCCCTATTATTATTCTCAAAAGGATTAATTGTTCTCATCCTTAAAGAGATTGTTGGCAAGGTGATATTCATCACTCCTGTGTTGGTATTTTGGTCATGGCTCATTCCCATACCAAACGAGAATGGTGTCCGTGGCATAGTATGACTAAAATTAAACTGTGAAGTATACTGGGTAGTCAAGTTGGATTGGGCATCCAGGTTATTACGTCTCTCGTTATCATTACCTACTATTCTGATATTACCATCTAATGTTCTGTAAGGATGTGCTTTAGCATCTTGTCTGTGATTAATACGCAGACTAAAACTGTTAGTAGGGAATAAACCTCTTACATTATCCATAATCTGCTCACGCCTATTACGAGTGTAGGACAAATTGACTCCTCCAGTGTACTTATATCTCCTATTATACGAAGTAGAAGAATAAAGTGCTAAGGAGCCTCTTGTGAAAAAATCACCTGTAACTTGAGTATGTACATAATCATTTATAGGAAAATACCAGCCAATTCCTTGAATGCCGAATCCCAATTCACGGTCATAAAATCTATAGCCACTAGGAAAAATCAAACCAGACGATGCAGCACTTGTCAAAGGATAGACCAAGAATGGAATCCAAAGTGGCGTTGGGATACCTGCAATTTCCAATTTGGAAGGACCAGCGACCGCTACCCTATCGCTAACGACTTTTAATTTTTTGGTTCTGAAACCAAAATGCTTATGTTCTGGATGATTACATGTTGTCAATAGTGAATTCAAATTATAGGCGATATCACTATCCCCGTAGGCTTCTTCAGCATTCGTGACATATTTTGCTCTTTCTGATTCGATGTGAAATTCTCCTTCGACCACAGTAGCACCTAGCACTATTCCCCTTTCAGTCTCGAAATTATATCGAAGGCCATTATACAGATACTCCTTACCTGCTTCAACGAATTTGGGCCTTTTCGAGTATCGCTTATAAGGTGACTTTCGGGCTTCAGCTACTTTGTTCTCAACGTCCAGAATGATTAAGTCCGCATACAATTCCTTATCTGCATACTTAACAAAAGCATCTCCATGGAGATAGATGAGTTTTGTATTTCTATCCAATCGTTGTGAGTCTATAGAACCATAAATGATTCTTTCACGTAGTTCACTATCAGCAATCTTTATTTGTTGTGGTTGAGAGCTAGTTGTATTATCTCTAATATCTGTGGGACCTGAATTGGGTACAGGTATCGTATCACTGGCCTCATTTAGCGTATCCTTAGGTATAATGCTATTGATGCCAGGAATTGTATCATTGGGAAGCCCACTTTGTACATCATTTATCTGTCCATAAGCTTTTGATGCCCATAGAATTCCTACAATAAGATATATTAAACGAAGAGAACTCAAAATATATATTAAAATTAAATGTAATATATTTACAACTACAAATCAGACAATTAAGAAATGAACTGGCTTTTCAGCACCTTCATTATATTTCTGACAACAACACTTCCAATTCATAGATATGTGTTATTAACGCCAAATGTGCAGCAAAGTATTCATGCTAAGCCACTTAATCAACTCAATAAGGATGAATCTGGACAATTTACGATTGTAATTGATCCGGGACATGGTGGAAAGGATCAAGGATGTGCTCATACTTCAGTACAAGAAAAACATATAACACTACCAGTAGCATTGAAGATTGGCTCTATAATTGAAAAATCAAGGCCTGATATCACTGTCATCTATACAAGATCAGCAGATTATAGCATTTCATTAAATCAAAGGGTTCGTCAGTCTTATAAAGCTGATTTATTTATATCAGTTCACGCAAATGCAGTCGATGATGATTCAGTCCAAGGATTTGAAACCTACGTTTATGGGCTATCCAATACTGAATCTGGTACCAATCAGCATGCACATAACTTTCAATATCTGAGCCAAAGAGATATTGTCGATGATATTTTTTCAGACATCCTTCATACGTCAGTCGTGGAAGAAAGTTATCGTCTTGGGTCAGCTATCAATAAAGCGCTCAATCAAGAAAAAGGCATTAAAAACAGAGGGATAAGGCAGGCGCCATTTAGAGTGTTGGCGAAGACTAAAACCCCTTCGGTTTTATTAGAACTTGGGTATTTAACTAACAAAGATGACGCAAGACTTTTGCGTTCAAATTCACATCAGGAGTTGATTGCAAAAGTCATTTCTGCTGGTATCAACGAATATTTGACACAATCATCTGCTGCGGACTAACTAAATGAGGTACATTTGCGTCCTCATTTAGTGAGATAGACCTTTTCTAACAACCACACTATATTTTACATGAGACGTGAGATTAAAATTGGATTACTTGCCATAGTTACAGCAGCCTTGGCTATATGGGGCTATAATTTCATTAGAGGACAAAAACTGCTAAGTGGAGATAAGACCTATTATACAACTATAAACAATGCAAAGGCTATCAATACTGCAACCAAAGTCCTTATCAATGGATATCAAGTAGGTAGTGTAACATCTATAGATCCAGATCCCTCTGATATTAAAAAGATCAACATTGGTTTTCAAGTAAAGAAGGAGATAAAACTCCCCGATTATACCATTGTGGAAATTCGGAATGAAAGTCCTTTAGGTGGCAAAGAAATTGAACTTGTATTTGACAAGTACTGTGACGGTGCTAACTGTGCTGAAAATCGAACCTATCTAAAAAGCAAAATGGTAGGTCTTGTTGGTTCAATTATCACTCCTGAGGAACTGGATCCACACATCAACTCTGTAACTGCCAGTTTTGAAAACACAATTGGGCGCTTAGGAAGAGAAGATTCTAAAGCACCTTTGGATAAGACTATACGTCACCTCTCAGTGACTATGGAAAATATGGCTGCTAGCACGTCTAAGTTTGCAAATCTTATGAATCGATCATCTACGAACATCGAGAAAACGATGGCCAATATGGCGATTCTTACTGATGCCTTAGTCAATAGCAATGCAAAGCTATCTGGTATACTTAATGACTTTGGCAAACTGACGCAAGATTTAAGCAAAGTATCCATCTCAGAAACTGTATCAAAATCCAATACAACAATAGATCAGGCAGGTAAAAGTCTAAAAGCTCTCGAAACCACTATGTCTGAAGCTAATACTATGGTCAAAGACCTCAATAAGCTTGTTAAAAACATGAACGAAGGTGAAGGCAGCCTGGGTCAATTACTTAATGATAAAGGACTATATACACAGTTATCCTCTACCACTAAGAATATGGACTTACTTCTTCAAGATTTAAGGCTAAACCCTAGAAGGTACTTTAAAATATTCGGAAAGAAGGTTCCTGACTATGAGTATCCGGACACTGATCCGGCCTCTGGAAAATAGATATCAGACATATAGAATTAAAAAAGCCTTACAACAATGTTGCAAGGCTTTTTTTGCTATTGCCCGATAAGAGGGTAAAAAATTACTTTTATGCAATTCCGTTTACAAACTTGGTTAGTTTGCTTTTAACGTTAGCAGCTTTATTCTTATGCCAATTATTATTCTTAGCTAACTTATCAATCATACTTACAACCTTAGGTAAAAAAGTTTGAGCTTCTTTAGCATCAGTCATCTCTCTAAGTTTCATAATTGCTGTTCTAGCAGACTTCTTATAGTATCTGTTAGAAAGTCTTTTCTTAGCGTCTTGTCTTATTCTTTTCTTTGATGAAG
>CAZPUF010000161.1:0-7297 GCA_964589705.1 uncultured Saprospiraceae bacterium
GGAATTAAACCGTCTCAACATCAACATTAAAAAGACTAGGCAAGCAGTGAGATATATGCATCGGGGTGCTACGCAAATAGTTGCGGATAATTCTGATAGAATATTATTGCCAAAAAATTTGATTGCATATGCAGGTATCAAGAAGCAAGTAGTCTTGTTCGCCTACTTAGATCAGATAGAAATTTGGGCAAAATCTGCGTATCAAGATATGATTGATCAGGAGCCAGAGGACTTTTCGGCTTTAGCTGAAGAAGTGTTTGGGGGTCAGATTGCAGATCGGGAAGATGAGTGATTATCACATACCCGTATTGCTCCATGAGTCAATTGATAAATTGGTTATTAATCCAAATGGCGTATATGTCGATGTCACCTTTGGGGGTGGCGGGCATTCGCAAGAGATACTTAATAGGTTGAGTGCCAATGGGCGCTTGATGGTTTTTGATCAGGATGGAGAGGCAAGTCAAAATTCAATTGAGGATGAAAGATTAATTTTTATCCCTGCGAATTTTAGATTCTTGTACCGCTATTGGAAGTGGTCTGGCTTGGATAAGGTAGATGGAATTCTTGCGGATTTAGGAGTGTCATCGCATCAGTTTGATGTAGACTACAGGGGGTTTTCTTATAGATATCCTTCTGAGTTAGATATGCGTATGAATCAGCATAGTTCATTAACTGCCCAAGATATCCTAGAGCACTATTCGCACGAGCAGTTGACTCATATTTTCTCCAAATATGGAGAGGTTAGAAACTCCAAGAAGTTGGCCCGAGTCATCATTGAGCATCGTGAAGGGCGAGAAATTACATCGACGACGCAACTTAATGAGGTGCTTCAAGGTGCAATGGTCGGCGAGAAGAATAAGTATATGGCTCAAGTGTATCAGGCATTAAGAATAGAAGTTAACAAGGAGATTCTGTGTTTGGAAGTGCTGTTATTGGATTCTTTGAGGGTGATGAAAATGACGGCCAGATTTGTTGTGATAAGTTATCACTCTCTGGAAGATAGATTGGTCAAGCGGTTTTTTAAAAGTGGAAGATTGGATGGGCAAATACCCAAAGATGATTACGGACACTCGCAATCTCCAATGAAACAAATAGGAAAATTAATATTACCCTCAGTCGAAGAACAAGAAAAGAACCCTAGGTCGAAGAGTGCAAAAATGAGGGTAGGAGAGAAAATAAAATAAATTGAAACATCAGTGAAAATTATTCTAAGGAATACAGGATTTATAGTGTTGCTGACTGTATTAAGTATAGTATACATTTTTAATTCACACTGTGCTGTGAGGAAGCTTAGAAAAATTGTGGAGTTAGAGAAACGTGTTGAAGAAGCTAAGTCTGAGTACCAGGAAGTCAAAAGTGATATCAATTTCAAATGTACTGAGTCACAGCTGGCGAAACGATTGGAGTCAAAAGGACTTATAAGAAATGATAAGCCTTTGATTTTGTTAGAATCTGACAGTTGATAAACGGATAAGAGTAGATGGAGAGGAGAAACGAACTATTGGCAAGAGTTTACTTGATTTTCTTTGTATTTGTCTTGTCTTCAGTATTAATTATATACAAGGTTGTAAAGACAACCGTTGTTGAAGGTGAAAAATGGCGTGCACTTGGTGGTAAAAACATCAAGATGGTAGATGTGGAAGGAGAGAGAGGAAATATCTATTGTTCTAATGGAAATTTGCTGGCAACGTCACTACCTTATTTTGACATAAAAGTAGATTTATTAACGTCTAAGGATGCAGACTTCAATAGAAATATTGGGGTGCTTTCAAAGAGGTTGTCTCAGCATTTTGGTGATAGCGCAACTAACTGGCAATCTAAGTTGGTAACAGCTAGAGGATTGGGCAAGGCAGGAAAGCAAACCAATGCCAGATATTTCCCTTTGCTCAATAGTGTCAGAAAAGATCAGTTGGATCTTTTAAAGAGTTTTCCACTTTTTAATTTGGGCTCCAATAAAGGAGGGCTTATCTCAGAGCGGAAAACTAAGAGAGAAAGGCCCTATCAAGAATTAGCTAAGCGGACTATTGGAATCCATCGTGCTAATGCGGACATGGTGGGCTTGGAAAGAGAGTTTGATTCTTTTTTGAAAGGAGAGGTTGAAAAGCGCTTGATGAGAAGGTTAAGAGGAGACATATGGGTTCCAGTTTTGGATCCTGCGGAAATGATGCAAGAAAAGGGCAGTGACATTGTAACCACTCTTGACATGCATATCCAAGATATGGTCCATAGTGAATTAGAAGCCACATTATCTGAGCACAAGGCTGATAAGGGTACGGCGGTAGTTATGGATGTAAATACTGGTGCCATTAAAGCGATGGTTAATTTGCGCAAGAATACAGCTGGGACGTATGAAGAAAGTTATAATGACGCAGTAGGTACCTTAAGTGAACCTGGTTCAACTTTTAAGTTGATATCTTCTATGGCGATGCTGGAATCTGGCAAAATTGATTTGGACACAGAAATACCTTTATTCGGCGGTCGGAAAAAGTTCTATGATCTGACGATGAGTGATTCTGAGATTCATGGAATTAAAGAATCAACGTTTAAAGAAGCATTTGCCATCTCATCCAATGTAGGAATAGGATATAGTGCCTACAATATTTTTGGAAAGGGAATGGAAGGGTGGAAAGATTTTCATAAGATACTGATGGACATGGGTATCGATAGGCAGACTGATATTAGTATCTATGGAGAAAATAAGCCAAGGATAAAGGATCCAAGTAAGAGAAAAAAAGACAATCCTCTTAATTGGTCTGGAACAACAGTTCCTTGGATGGCTCATGGGTATGAATTGGAAATGACACCTCTGCAAATATTGAATTATTATAATGCAGTAGCCAATGATGGGAAATTAATGAGACCTTATTTGGTAAGTGAAGTGTTGGATCGAAATGGTAAAAGTCAAAAATTTAGACCAAAGGTTCTAAAACAAAATATAGCAAGTCCTTCTACGATATTGAAGGCACAAGAATTATTAAAAGCGGTAGCCAAAAGTGGTACTGCGAGAAAACTGAAAGTTGATGGATTAAGTTTTGCAGGAAAAACTGGTACGACAAAATTAGAGTACTGGAAGGAAACTGATAGGGATAAATACAACGCTTCATTTGCTGGATATTTCCCAGCAGAATCTCCTAAGTATTCAATGATAGTTGTTGTATACAATCCAGAGGGAAAAGATTTTTACGGTGCTAAAGTGGCAGGGCCTGTTTTTCAAAATGTAATGAAAAGGATTACTGGATATGAAAAAACAAGGGCACCAAAATCTGAATCATCAAAACCCTCTTATGTTAATAAGAACTCAGGAAATAAGAGTGATTATAAAAGAGTCCTGGAATATGCAGGTGTAGAATATAAGGACCGAGGAAGAGGGAGCTGGGTGGAAATGAAGTCAAATTCAGAAGTGATGCAACTTGATCCGCAACGAATTAATAAAAATGTAGTGCCGGATGTGCGAGGAAAAGGTTTGAGAGATGCGCTGTATATATTGGAAGCTATGGGCCTACAGGTAGATATAGAGGGAATGGGTAAAGTGTATAAGCAGTCTTTGAGGCCTGGTGAAAGCTTAGAGAAAAATTATATCAAAATCTATCTCGGATAGATGACATATTCTTTATCAAAAGTGATAAGAAAGAATAATTGAAAAAACTGGATGAAATACTAGAGTCAATTAATGTCTTAAATGATATTCAAATATCAGACCAAGATGTAACAGGAATTCATATTGATTCTCGAGAATGTACTATTGGAAGTATGTTTATCGCATATAAAGGTGTCCATCAAGATGGGCATGATTATATCTCGTCTGCAATAAGCAATGGCGCTAAATTTATCATAATCGATAATAAGCAATTTGTTGATGCTAAAGCGACATATATACTTGTAAGTGATGCTCGAGATGTAGTAAGTAAAATTGCTGCAAATTATTATGAACATCCTACGGAATCTATGACTGTAGTCGGTGTCACCGGAACAAATGGGAAAACTACAACTACTAACTTATTACACGATTTGTTCTTTCGACTAAACTTCAATTGTGGACTAATATCTACAATAGAAGTAAAATTCGGTGATACCGCCATTCCTTCAAAGCTTACAACGCCAGATGCAATTAGTCTGCATCGATTGTTTCGTGAGATGAAGGATGCAGGTATAACTCATGTCTTTATGGAGGCGAGCTCTCATGCTATCCATCAAGGAAGAGTTGATGATGTACATTTTGATCATGTAGTGTTTACAAACATTACGCATGACCATTTGGATTATCATGAGACATTTCTAGAATACATCAAGGCAAAAAAACTTTTGTTTGATAAGTTGCCGCAAGGCGCTACTGCATTAATCAATATAGATGATGCAAATGGAACTGTAATGGTCCAGAACAGTAGCGCTGAAGTGCACACTTATGCTTTAAGGCGGCCATCTAATTTTAAAGGCAAGATAATTTCTAATGATTTATCTGGCTTGCATATGGATATGGCTGGAACTGAGGTTTTTTTAAAAATAGTAGGTAGGTTTAATGCTTACAATGCCTTGGCTACTTATGGTACTGCGACGATACTCGGAATAGATGCACAAGATGTACTTCGAGAACTGAGTATGGTCACGACTGCAGAAGGGCGATTTGATATTATCAGATCTGAGAAAGTGGGCTATACCGCTGTTGTTGATTATGCACATACTCCTGATGCGTTGGAAAATGTATTAAAGACTCTGGTAGAATTAAAATTAACTAATTCACGCATACTTACTGTAGTAGGATGTGGTGGTGATAGAGATAAGGCAAAGCGGTCAGTTATGGCTAAGGTTGCTGCAAGATATAGCAGTGTTCTTGTCCTTACTTCTGATAACCCAAGAAGCGAAGATCCTGAAGTGATTTTGGATGATATGTATGCTGGATTAGATAAAGAAAACCTTGATGGCGTATTACGAATATCTAACCGAAAGGAAGCAATAAGGACAGTGTCCATGATGGCTGCCAAAGGAGATACAATACTTATAGCCGGGAAAGGTCATGAAAAATACCAAGAAATAAAAGGGAAGAAGATTCCCTTCGATGATAAAAAAATCATACAACATCTTATGATGTGATATGATTTGTAAGACTAGGTTCTATTATCATTCTCAGGTTGGTTTTAACAGTTGCAGTAGGATCAAATTTAGATAAAGATCTGAATTCCTACTGTACACTGTTTTTTTTAAGCCAACACAGAATGACATCCCAAAACTACACATCTCAAAAACTTACATTAAAAATTGTAATCGGTTAATTCCGGAAAGACGAACGAAGCCATGGTGCAACTGCGCCAGGGTGCAATCATAAAGCAATTTGTTATACTACTTATTTGAATATTTAGAGACTCAGTATAAGTGGCCTGGAGCGACACTATTTCAGTTTGTGTCCTTTAGGGCAGCTCTAGCTATTCTAATATCCTTAGGTATCACACTTGTTTTTGGGAATCGTATCATACGTTCTTTGAAAAAAATGCAGGTAAGCGAATCAGTTAGAGATTTAGGTCTGGCTGGTCAGAAGGAGAAAGAGGGTACGCCAACCATGGGCGGTGTAATGATAGTTATGGCTATTATCATACCTACAATATTGTTGGCTAAGCTGGATAATATCTACGTCATTCTGATGTTGGTATCTACTTTGTGGTTTGCTATGATTGGCTTTCTAGATGATCGACTTAAGCTTAAGAAAAAGAATAAAGATGGTCTGAGAGGAAAGTATAAAATTATCGGACAAGTTATAATGGGCTTGATAGTAGCAATGGTAATGTTGTTGCATGAAGATGTAGTTGTTAGAGTCCCAATAGAGGTTGCGCAAGAAAACAATTGGATTGTTACAAAAAGTTTTGAGCAAGTTATTCCACAGGTCAATGCTGCGCCTAGCAGTCGAATGATGGCCTATGCAAAAGCGCCGATTACAAATGTTCCTTTTTTCTCGGATAACGAGTTAGATTATTCATTGTTTGTAGGAAATAATCGTCATCTAATTTGGATAGTATTTGTTCCAATAATAATTTTCATAATTACCTCTGTGTCCAATGCAGCAAATTTGACTGATGGTCTTGATGGTTTGCTGACAGGAATCGCAGCTATTATTGGATTCACTTTAGCGATATTGGCTTATGTATCCAGTAACGCAATCGTAGCGGACTACTTGAATATATTATTTCTGCCGAATACAGAAGAGTTGGTCATTTATGCAGCTGGATTTCTAGGTGCGACTATCGGTTTCTTATGGTATAATTCCTATCCGGCAAGTGTATTTATGGGTGATACAGGTAGCTTGGCGATTGGAGGAATTATTGCGGTGATGGCTGTCTTACTCAGAAAAGAATTATTGATTCCAATTCTATGTGGCGTCATGTTTATGGAGACACTGTCAGTAATTATGCAAGTGGGATATTTTAAATATACAAAGAGAAAATATGGTGAAGGACGACGAATTTTTCTCATGTCGCCTTTACATCATCACTATCAGAAAAAAGGAATGCATGAAATGAAGATCGTAACTCGATTTTGGATAGTGGCCTTATTGCTGGCAGTATTAACGATTATCACCTTGAAGTTAAGATGATCGAGTTATGGAAAGCATTACAGTTCTTGGAGGAGGAGAGAGTGGAGTAGGCGCCGCCTTACTTGCAAAAAAATTAGGTATTAATGTATTTGTGTCAGATTACGGTACAATACCTGAAAAATATAAAACAGAATTATTAAGAAATAATATCCCTTTTGAAGAAAAGGGACATAGTATTGAAAAGTTAGAAAGTACACAACTGATCGTAAAGAGTCCAGGTATACCTGACACCGCTGGGATAATCACAAAGCTTCGACTAAGGCATAAGGAAATTATCTCTGAGATTGAATTTGCATTCAGACATTATAAAGGAAAGATAATTGCTATCACTGGCAGTAATGGAAAAACCACTACAACCAGTATGGTATATCATATTCTTAGTAAGTCGGATATGCACGTAGGGTTAGGAGGTAATATTGGGTATTCGTTTGCACGATTGATTTCAGATGGCACTGTATATGACTGGATTGTTCTCGAACTTTCCAGTTTCCAATTGGAAAATATAAAATCCTTCTCTGCCGAGATTGCAGCCATTCTAAATATAACTGCAGACCACCTGGACCGTTATGATCATACCATGTATAAATATGCTTTGGCAAAATGGCAGCTGGCATTATCAGTTATCGCTGATGGACATTTGATAGTCAATGGACAAGATGATTGGATGGATTTGATGCAAGTCGCATTTCCAACAGGTAGTCAGATTCTCAGAATGGG
>CAZPUF010000162.1:0-2643 GCA_964589705.1 uncultured Saprospiraceae bacterium
GATACAATCAGTATATGATAACTCAAATAATAAATTTGTTTCTATCCTAAATTCAGAAACACAAGCAGCTACTTTTGGATGACAAGCTTATAAGTCTCTCTGTATGAGCCTTTCTCCGATATACAAAAATACACACCTGCAACCAAGTTATTGACAGAGATAGTATTTATGCCTGGCAAAATTAATGATGATGTCACTGTCCTTCCATATCTGTCTACAATTGAGAATTGGTAAGTATCAGGATAATCATTGACAATAAATAAATCCTCATTAACTGATACAGGATTAGGATATATGTTAAGCAATTTCTCCTGAGAAAAACTATCATCCAATTCCAAAACGCTTGTTATATTTTCTTCCAAAAGAAGATTCTCCGTTGTATTGGTTCTTATTGGCGGATTCGCATCGAAATAAATGTCTGCCTTATTAGTGATTAAGGTATTCTCAAGTACATCTTCTCTAGGACTGATACTGTAAGTCACAAAACCATGGCTTTCGGGCTCATTACTTATGCTGTCTGGAAGATTAATATTTCTAAATAAAAATTCAACAACATTTCTAGTCATCTCTGTAGACATGTCATGACTACTTTCTAATATTGTAAACGTGCTCAAGTCTAAATTTTGATCTATCGTGTCTATGATACTTACACTATGAGCCAATGCATTACCTGTGTTTTGAAATCGGACAGTATAAGTCAACTCCTGATCAAGTAAAGTTCTATTGTTATCTCCTTCCCCTACCGGACTTACAAGTTTGTCATTGGGATCAAAAGCACATACAATAAGGGAGAGATAAGTTCTCTCATCTAAAAGATGGGACATGTTATTACTTATAACTAACGCCGTTGTTGTATTCTTATATATTTCTCCAATGAATTTCTCATCAGGATTCTCTATTTCCAAATCTATCTCTATCGTTTCGTAAGCATCAATAGATGAACAGCGATATATGTAAGTATTTCCCTCTATAAAATCAGGTTCTGGGCTAGATGAAATTATACGAAACAAGGTATCTAATTGATATCTGATCTCTACATAATCATCTTCCTCAATAGGAATCCCTTGATTCTGAAATCTCAGAGTTTGTTCTTCTATTGTATTACATCTAGTATCAAGCGGAGAATTGCCTAGTCGGCCTTGGAAGATATTTTCATTAAATACTAGACCAAAATTGAGATCATGATTCTCTGTACTTGGCACAAAACTTTGAATGAAGTAAGAGGTATTTGGCGTCGTTAATTCTAAATTCTGTTCTCTTAATTGAGCTTCATCTAATTCTAAGGTGTATGTTTGGCCAGCATCACCTAACAGCCAAAATCTGCCTGAGTTATCAGGAAAAAGAGAGATAGAACCAGAAGAGACAAGAATTGTCAAATTATTAATCCCCTCTTCATTTCCGTCTTGGATACCATTTCTGTTTTCATCATAAAAGATGGACCCAGAAAGAAAGTTCTCATCACAGCTAATGTCATCTACAATCAAGTCTATAGTATAAGCTGTCTCACAACCTTCATCATTTGCAACAGTAGTTTCATAGATACCTGATTCTGTGGCTATTATATCTCCAAACGAATATGTGTCGCCTTCACAAATTCCACGATATAAATTTTCATATTTTTTCTCTACTAATTCGACATCAAATACTGTAATAGAATCACAACCACTATGACTAATTACGGTCTCCTCAAATATTCCAGGTACTGAAGTCACTATAGATCCATCTGGACTTGTAAAAGTTTCGCCTTCACACAGATTGACACCATTGAAAGTGAAAATAGGTTCTATTAACTGAAAAACAACACAAACAGTACTATCACATCCTTCACTTGATTGAGTCTTAACTTGCTGCTTACCACTCCTATCAAAAGGAAAGCCAGATACGTAAACTGTATCTCCTTCGCAAAATTGGATTACTCCTAAATCAGTAAAGTATTCATCAGCTACTACTTCATATGGTTCAGAAGCAATACAACCATTGCTAGTTTGTGCATATACTTGATAGATGCCATCACCAAAAGGAAGAAATCTATGAATTTTAATATCAAATCTTGTTTCTCCATGGAGCACAACTCCATCTTTATACCACTGATAAGAGATGATATCAGGATGATCAAATTTCAAGTCTATCCTTGTGCATGGAGAACCAAAGACATTAGTTAATGGTAATAAATTATTACAAATACATTCATCATCATTTATATCAACCAGAGAGTCCCCATCGTCATCTATGCCGTTATTGCATATTTCTTGAGCTGAAATAGCTGTAATACATAAGGTGAATAGTGAGATTAAAAATAGTTGACTTACAAAGTAACGTCCTACAATAAGGAACTGGAATACAGCGCTTGCTTTCATTTTTTGGGATTGGAATTCTATAATTTTAGCTCTAAGAAATGTGGGGTGTTGAACTGTACGTTACTGCACAAGTTTCTTTCCAAAATTTGAATAACTCAAGAATCACTGTGACGTCTAGTTGGCATTTTGGAAAGATAACTGCACAAATTGCAGTTAAAACATAGAGGACAAACTCTCAGTTTGACACTTCAATAGTTAGAATCAATGAATGGATTAATTGAATCTTAGTAGAAAAAAGTGAATGCGGCTAATTTAAAGAGCAGTAAAGAAGGGATATAATTGCCTT
>CAZPUF010000162.1:2743-7272 GCA_964589705.1 uncultured Saprospiraceae bacterium
AAAAAAGTGAATGCGGCTAATTTAAAGAGCAGTAAAGAAGGGATATAATTGCCTTTAGATTTGATACTATTGTATCACTATAAACTTCTGTGTGATCGTTCCCTTTCCATTTGCGACCTTAATAAAATATTGTCCAGCTTCAAATTCATCAGTGGCAATGCCTTTTTGACGATTTATACTTATAGTTTGGATAAACTCTCCATTCATAGAATAAATCTCAGCAACCGTATTATTAAAACTAGATGAATAATCTATACTCAGTGCTTGTCCATGTTTAACAGGAGAAGGGAAAACATTGAAATATTGATCTACATCAGGTTCGTCAATTACCGTAGAAATAAAATCTAAATTCCTATATTCTATTATCCTGTTAGGTCCCTGAGAAGGATACGCCGATCCATTTGTAGCAAAATAGATAGCACCATTATTAGGATTAATACATATATCTCTTATCCTTCCATAATCTCTAAAAAAAATCTCACTTGAATTCAGTACCGCTGTTCCCGCTTCATTCAGGTCAATGAAACGAATGCCACTAAAACGAGCAAAAAATCCACCCAACATGGCCATCAGCATCTGGCCCTCCCACTCTGGTATTGCTTCATGATTATAGTAAATAATATCACTTGGAGCCACAGGCGGGGTCCATTCTATCAAGGGCTCTTGTACGTTATTAGCATTACAAAAAGCAATCTCTGGACCAGTATTACATTGGCCGAGCACATTTGGCCAGCCATAATTTGCTCCAGCAACCACTTGGTTAAATTCGTCAGCACTATCTGGGCCATGCTCAGAAATATAAAGTCTATCCTGCGGCCCATAAGCTAAGCCTTGAGAATTACGTAACCCATATGCATATATGTAGCTATTTGGAATTGGATTATCAGATGGCACACTTCCATCCAGATTAATTCTCAATAATTTACCATGCAGTGAATTTTTATCCTGAGGTAATTCTTCATTGAAGATATCTCCTAAGGTCATAAGTAATTTGTCATCACGAGAGATGAGTAATCTACATCCTGAATGGAACTGAAATGTTCTTATATTCTCAAGAAGAATTTGCTCGTCAACAAGCTGGGTGCCGTCCCATCTAAAAGCAGATAACCGCTTAGTGAGGTTATTCTCGTTATTACCAATATCATAAGCCAAGAAGAGTCGTTGGTTATTTTGAAAATCTGGATGGAAGCAAAACCCCAACATCCCCGACTCAGCGAAGTTGCCCACAATATTCGTCAGATCTAAAATCTCGGTAACATTACCAGTCCTGGGCTTAATTCGTTTCATTCGCCCAGGCCTCTCGGTCAACCAGATATAGTCATCTGGACCCCACTTCATCTCCCAAGGTACATCCAATCCAATGGCTACCTCTCGTTCTGTTAAGGTCGTTGTCTCTAACAACAGTTCTCTTTGAGCTGAAACATGCGTGCTCATTCCCAGAATCAAAAAGTAAAACAAGAAATGCCCTATTCTATTCAATCAAACAAATTTTAATCACAAATTAGTCATTGTGATGATAAATAGAACTCTATACGCCAATAAGTTATTGGGCATGCTCGCAAAATCTAGCAAAGAAAGGTTGAGGCTAAAGCTTTACGAATTGACGAACACTTGTACCATCGATACTATCCATTCTAAGAAAATAGATACCTGCATCAAGATTCGTCACATCAATAGAATAAGTATCAGTAGTAGATCCATCTGATAATATTTGATGTCTCATCTCATTACCCTGATTGCTAAAAATACTTACTTGACTTGGCAAGTGACCTGAAATTTGAATCTGGTTAATAGCAGGATTTGGATAAAGTTGGATATTCAATTCATTATTCTCATCAGAGGTACTGGTTGTCGTTGACTCAGGGAAAGAAACTTGGATCGGTTCTGGCGCATGGTCACCCCCACTACCATTATTAGAATTGGAACCTAGTCCTGCTATATAAAATATTACGTCTCCACTACTGGCCGCCGGCGCTATCCACTGAGCTGAAAATTCATTACTGGAAGACAAACCATTATGTTCAGCATATCTTCTATTGAGACCGTTGATAGTGGTCAGTTGTACATTGTCAGAATGCATGTCATCTATCCATCCATTCACATCGGCATCATTACTTTCTAAGAGACTGACCATTTGAAAACCCCACCCTGTAGGTGTACCTGACAAGGTTTCTATTGTAACTCTAGCAGTGTATTCTTGGTTTGGCACATATTCGGTTACAATATTGTTTTCAGCATCTAATAATTCTAAAGACAAGCCCACTTCAAAGTTGGCATTACTATGACAATTAGTACAGTTAATGGTATTGCCACCACCGCCCATCTGTCCACCAGGAGCCCCTGTATTGTCTCTTCCTCTAGTTGCTCTACCATCCGCATGAGCTTGGAACAAAACAAAGCCAATTAGAATAAAAGCAACTGCTGCAAAATGTCGAATACGCATAATTGGTATCGTTAGATTTTGTATATAATCTCAGAAGCAACTAGGCTTCCTCCTTTATCTTTAAGTGTAATAATATATGTGCCAGCTTCAAATTGATCCATATCAATCTGGGCTTGATCTTCTTTAATATCTGCTGTCAAGAATTTCACTCCATGTATTCCAAAAATATCAAGCGTCTGTCCAGTAATTCCCTCTCCAGATATATTAAGGATATTAGTAACTGGGTTGGGATAAAGAGAAAAAGAAATAAGCGCCTCATCTTCAGTACTTGTATTGAAAGGCGAATTAATCAGATCTAGATTTCCATTTTCATCAAAAGGGTCTGACCACTTCTCATTGGTGTACACATCTACTCCGGTCAATGTCTCCAAAAACCTAATAGTTTGATTCCTTTCCTGATTGGTCATATTTAGGTCTTGTGGTCGGCCATTAGGCAGTAACCGGTCATCTATAATATTTTCTATGCCATCTACTTGTGGAAACAAATTGATTCTATCGTAATGATTCATCACATTGGTAAGATTAACAAAATTGCCTGTATGCATTAGCAAACCATTGACTTGACCGTTTTGATTAACGATATCTCTGAGAGATGGGGACCTAAACACGAGAGAATCAACTTCCCCATTGGGATTTGTATTACCTGGTGTAAATATCACTCCATTGCTTTTGGAATCAGGGACTATATCAAACTCTGGAGGGCGATGGCATGCCGCACATCCAAGTCCTCCTCCTACTCGCAAACCCATATTATTGAACTCAGGTGGTGTCAGAAATAATTCTTTACCATTATTTTGCTGAGTATTGAAATTAGGAAAAGGTATGGAGTCGTGACTTACTTGGGCTCTACCCTCATCATAAGGCGAGTCAAAAGACTGTATACTTCTGATAAACTGAGCCAGAGCCATCTGCATTCTGCTTTCCGTAATCTCTTCATCACCAAAAGCCAAGCTGAACAAATCATCATAGTATGATATCGTATCTAACTTCTCTATCAGCTGATTGAAGTCAGGGTCTCCATTGGTGCCGCTATAGCCCATCTCTACATGATCCATAATAGGCATGGTAGATTGTGCCTCAAGCGTACCCGCTCTTTCATCCCAGAAAAACTTGGCCTCATCAGCAAAGCGACTGTTCACCAACCTCATAGAATGTCTGCCTGTCACACCATTGACACCGACACTAACGAGACTGGTATCACCAAAAGCAAATTCTTGGATATGACAACTAGAACATGAAATTGTATTTGCAGAGGAGAGTTGAGTATCGTAGAACAGTACTCTACCTAGAGTAGCTGCTTCATTAGTGATTGGATTCCCATCGGTATTATCCTTGGTTATATAGCTTGGGATGGCCTGATCTTCATAATTGAAAAGATTTTGTAGATCTAATGTCATGGAAGGCAGCAAGAGGTATAGACAGCCTAAAATAGTAAGTAGTAGTAGTTTTTTCATCTATATCAAAATCCGCTCAAAGTAGTTAGACTCACAATTTGTAACAGGGTTTAATTATCAGCTCAAAATTTCAAATATTTTATTAGAGAAGGAAGAAATCATCTCAGAACATAATCTATTTGATCCAATAGCTGACTTAAAAACATTGACAATGGCTATAAACCGCTAATAATAAGACAATTATTCCTAATGAATCGCCATAGTTCATCAGACGAATATTTGGCATAAATTGCCATTGACATTATCTTATACTTTCATTTCGATTGGTTGCGAATTAATAATAGCTAGTTGGAAAATTAGAAAAATGACTGAGAATTCTTAACATAACCATTCATATACCCGTATCTAATCGTATTCCTCTGATGATTCTGTATTACCTTCTCAGCATTATTGACTTGTTAGTGCTTATTAGATACAGCCTCCTCTGACTGTCCAAAAACCGTATCTTTGTACTCGAGAATTATAAACCGGATAATGAAGATGGCTGTATAGTCGTTTTCTAGATGTTCTGACAATAAACGTATGCAGTTTTTATTTCCCTCTGTGCTTTGGGTGTTATTGGCGCTTGCAATACCAATTATCATCCACCTATTCCACTTCAGAAGATTCAAAAAAGTCTACTTCACCAATGT
>CAZPUF010000163.1:0-7253 GCA_964589705.1 uncultured Saprospiraceae bacterium
TAATCTTATTACAAAATGTAGATAACCTTGGGTATAAGCATGACGTTGTCAAGGTTAAGCCTGGATATGGTAGAAATTTCCTTATTCCACAAGGCTTTGGCGTAATAGCCAATCCTACAAATAGAAAGAAACTCGACAAGATATTAGCAGATATTCAAGCTAAGGAAAATGCTAAACTTGAGGACTATAAGTCAATGGCCGCAAAGATTGCAGGTCAAACTTTGACGATTGGTGTCAAGTCAGGTACATCTGGAAAAATCTTTGGTAAGGTGACTAATGTCCAAGTACTAGCTGCACTCAAAGAGAATTTTGATATTGAGATTGAAAGAAAGAAAGTAACACTACCGGAAGATCCAAAAGAAATTGGAACTTACCCTGTAGAAATCGCTTTCCACCCTGAAGTGGTAGAGAATATCGAGATAGAATTAGTGAAAGAGTAATATATCTATAACCAACTCGAAAGATATATGGCTGCCAGAACTCTGGCAGCCATTTTTTTTGTTGAAGATTTATCAATTATTTTTTGAAGAAGTATATCGACCTATTCTTTTAATTTTCTTCTAAGAATCTTCCCAACATTGGATTTAGGAAGCTCATCTGTAAATACAATTTGCTTTGGCACTTTATAACCAGTAAGATTCTCTTTACAATGCTTTATTAACTCATCTTCTTTCAGACTTTTGTCCTTTTTCACAACAAAAATCTTGACAGCCTCACCAGACTTTTCACTCTTAACACCTATCGCTGCACACTCTAATACTTTAGAGTGCATACAAACCACATCTTCTACCTCATTAGGATAAACATTGAATCCTGATACAAGAATCATATCTTTTTTACGGTCTACGATTAATAGATATCCTTCTTCATCCATTTTCCCTATATCTCCTGTATTAAGCCATCCATCCGCAGTGATAGTTTTGGCAGTTTCTTCCGGTCTATTATAGTAGCCTTTCATTACCTGAGGTCCTTTAACCTGTATTTCTCCCACTTCACCTTGAGCAAGCACTTCTCCACTTTCATTCACCACCCTAACGTCAGTTGACGGTACAGGTATGCCTGCAGTACCTACCTTTGTTCTATTGTGTGGATTAGAAGTAACTACAGGAGAAGCCTCTGTCATACCATAGCCTTCTGATATTTGTGCACCAGTTAGCTCTTCCCATCTATTAGCGACATCTTTTTGCAACGCAGTTCCACCTGCAGCTACCATAGACATACTTTTCCAGTTTGCATTCTGAAAACCCTTATCATTCAGTAAAGCATTGTATAATGTATTTACTCCCGTCATGCCATGCACAGTATATCTGTCAAATTCTTTGACTACTGATTTTAAGTCTCTAGGATTAACGATAAGCACAGTGAGTGCTCCCATGTCCATTCCTGCAAGACAATTTACCGTAAATGCAAAAATGTGATACAATGGTAATGGCGCCAGCATAACTGGTGCATCGATTCCATCCAGGTAGGGATCTATGAAGGCTTTTATTTGAAGCATATTTGCTACCAAATTCTGATTTGTAAGCATGGCACCTTTACTGACACCAGTTGTTCCACCAGTATACTGATGGACGATAACAGTCTCAGGGTGACTTTCAAATTCATTTATTTTAAATTTCTTGCCTTCCTTTATAGCCTCCCTCATCATAATTGTATTTGGCAGATTATACTTTGGGACCATCTTCTTCACATTCTTCAAGACAAAGTTGACCATCTTGCCTTTAAAGCCACCTAGCATTTCACCTATGCTTGTAAGGATAATGGTTTTAATCTTAGTCTTGGTTAATATCTTTTCCAGATTATGAGCAAAGTTTTCTACTATAATTATCGCTTTAACGCCACTGTCATTAAACTGATGCTCCATCTCTCTGGCAGTATATAATGGATTGGTGTTGACCACAATGACTCCAGCCTTTAATATGCCAAATAATGCCACAGGATATTGCAGAATATTAGGCATCATAATAGCCATCCTGTCACCTGGCTCTAGCCCCCTACTGTGGAGATAGGCAGCAAAATTGGTACTCATTTCATCCAATTCCTTGTATGTCATAGTCACACCCATGCTTCCAAAGGCAGGCCTTTTCGAATGAAGTTCACACACTTCCTTCATATAATTAATGACTGTAGGGTATTTATTTGCATCTATATTTGCGGGAGCGCCATTCGGGTAGATGTCAAGCCAAGGTCTGTTACTATTCATTTTCTAATCTTATTTATTTGCCCAATATAATGAAGTCATCATACATATGTCTAAGAACTTAAGTTGGACTTCATTAGTGTCACCTTACAATAATATAGTTTTATCCTAATTATTTTCATTTCCTTTTCTTTTACTTAGAATAGCAGTATTTTCGCGGTCCTTTATTATTTAACCACTGTTTTCCTATTGTGGAGAGCATACAAACCTGATTAAATCATGGCGCATGATGATAATCCTGTAACAAAAGAAACTGTAGTTGAGTCTTCTGGAGAAGAACTCAAAAGCACACTAAAAAAAGTAGACGACGGACCTGAGCAAATCGAACTGGAAACAGAAGACGAAAACCTCAAACTCGCATCGACACCTCACGACGACTTCGATTGGTCTATTTCTAACAAAGCCAAACTAAATTATTCAGATGCAGAGATAGAAAACTATCTCAAAGATTATGAGAAATCTCTCAATAGTATTTCTGAATACGAATTGATAGAAGCAACAGTGTCCAGCATTAATGACGGCAATGTGCTTCTAGATATCAATTATAAGTCTGATGGTCTGATATCCCTTACAGAATTTAGAGATACACCAGATCTTAAAGCTGGTGATAAAATTCTGGTATACATAGAAGCAAAAGAAGATGAAAAAGGCCAATTGCAACTTTCACGTAGAAAGGCCAAACTTATCAAGGCTTGGGATGATATCGTTGATTCATACGAAAATGGTACAATACTTAAGGGTAGTGTTGTCAGTAAAACGAAAGGTGGATTAATCGTGGATATGGGCGGTCTGGAGACTTTCCTTCCAGGTTCACAGATAGATATTAAGCCTATCATTGATTATGATTCATACCTCGGAAAGACGATGGAATTCAAGGTTGTCAAAATCAATGAGGTAATTAAGAATGCTGTTGTTTCACACAAAGCGCTTATAGAAAGTGACTTAGCCGAGCAGAGAGAAGCAATCATTGGTGGACTGGAAAAAGGACAAGTACTCGAAGGTCTTGTTAAAAACATTACAGACTTTGGTGCCTTCATGGACTTAGGTGGAGTTGATGGACTTCTTTATATAACAGACATCTCTTGGGGTAGAATTAATCACCCATCAGAAGTACTAGAGCTTAACCAAAAGCTCAATGTAGTTGTATTAGATTTTGATGAGGATAAGAAAAGAATCTCACTTGGTTTAAAACAGCTACAACCACATCCATGGGAAGTACTTGGAGCAGAAGTTGTGGAAGGGTCTGCTATCAAAGGTAAGATTGTCAATATTGAAGATTACGGAGCATTCTTGGAAATCATTCCTGGGGTTGAAGGCTTAATACACGTTTCAGAAGTTACGTGGAGTAATCAGCCTGTTAATGCAAGAGAATACTTTACACTAGGTCAGGAATTTGAAGCTAAAATTGTAACAATTGATAGAGAAGACAGAAAAATGTCTTTAAGTATCAAGCAATTATTAGATGATCCATGGTCTAAGGTACAGGAGCAATATCCTACAGGTTCTAAGCATTCAGGTGAAGTCAAGAATTTAACACCATATGGAGTTTTCGTTGAGTTAGAAGAAGGAATAGGTGGTATGGTTCACATTTCTGATCTTTCATGGACTAAGAGATACTCTCACCCGTCTGAATTTACTAAAGTAGGTGAGAAAATCGATATCCAGATTTTAGAAGTGGATATGGAAAGCAGAAAATTATCTCTTGGGCACAAGCAACTTGAAGAAAATCCGTGGGATACATTCGAAAATGTATTCCCTGTAGGATCATACCACGAAGCGACTGTGATTAAGAGAGAAGACAGAGGAGCTATTGTCCAATTACCTTATGGTTTAGAAGCTTTTGCACCGTTTAAGCATATTAAGAAGGAAGATGGTTCTAATGCCGCTGTTGATGAATCCTTGACAGTAAAGGTCATCGAATTCAATAGAGATGATAAGCGTATTATCGTATCGCATCTTAGATATCTTGATGATATTAAGAGGGAAGCCGAAGGAGAGGTAAGAAAGGAGAAAGACATGGAAAGAACTAGAACAAGATCAGCGATTTCAAAACAAAATTCGAAGGTTGAGAATGCTACTTTAGGTGATTTAGGCGTATTTAGTGAATTACAAGGAGCTTTTGCAGCAAGCAATGCTAAGCAAGACGCTAAAGTTGAGAAACCTGCTGAAGAGCCAAAAGTAGTTGAAGAAGTTGAAGCAAAGGAGACACCTGTGCCGGTAGAAGAGAAGCCAGTAGAAGAAGCACCTAAGGCAGCGGATGATGCACCAAAAGCAGCAGACGACCTAAAGAAAATTGAAGGCATAGGCCCAAAAATTTCTGAACTACTTCAGAATAGCGGTATCGTAACTTTTGGAGATTTAGCAACTGCTGAAGTTGACAAGCTAAAAGGTATTTTAGAAGAAGCGGGCTCTAGATATAGAGTACATGATCCATCTACATGGCCAGAGCAATCTAAGTTAGCTGCAGATGGTAAGTGGGATGAATTGAAGGAATTACAAGATAGATTGGACGGAGGCAAGAAGTAGAAAGACCTCCTCTTAATAATAAGATAATGCCCAGGCTGTGTATTCAGTCTGGGCATTATTATTTCAACGGCCTCCGCTAAAGTAGAACCTTTACATATCTAATGTTGTTTGGCTGAAGTGAAAAAAGAGGTATCTATAATTGGAGCAGGAATTGCAAGTCTGAGTGCTGCACCAGTTTTGGCTAGACATGGATTCAATGTCACCATATTTGAAAAAAATGATAAGGCGGGCGGAAGAATCAATACTTTTTCACACGAAGGCTTTCATTTTGATATGGGCCCTAGTTGGTATTGGATGCCAGAAATATTTGAAAAATTCTATCAGAGATTTGGATACAAAACTTCTGATTTCTATCAGCTTGAGCGATTAGATCCTTCATATAGAGTAATCTTCAATGAAAACGAAGTCATTGATATACCCTCTAGTTTTGAAAAACTATCCTCACTATTCGAATCCATAGAATCAGGGTCAGCAAAAAGACTGAGAAAATTCATAGACCATGCAAAGTACAAGTACGAGGTTGGTATTAATGAGTTTGTTTGGAAGCCAAGTCTATCCTTGTTTGAATTTATAGATTTTAGAATATTTAAGAGTCTTTTCAAGTTACAAATGTTTTCCTCTGTTGCAAAAGAGGTAGAGAATATAGTCAAAGATCCTAGACTTCGTCAGATCTTAAAATTTCCGGTACTCTTTTTAGGAGCGACGCCAGAAGATACGCCAGCCCTTTACAGTTTGATGAATTATGCTGACCTAAAGTTAGGTACTTGGTACCCTAAAGGAGGAATGTATCAAATTGCAAATGCTTTCTACAAAATCGCATTAGACCAAGGCGTCAAGTTTAATTTTAATGAACCCGTAGAAGGATTTAAATACAACAATCAACATATTGCCGAGATAACAACAAATAAGGGCAGCTACACTTCTGATATAGTTCTTGCTGGATCAGATTATCATTATGTAGACCAATCTTTGCTTGAGCCAAAATATCGCTCTTACGATCCCAAGTATTGGGACTCAAGAAAAATGGCACCTTCTAGTCTACTCGTGTTTTTAGCTATATCCAGAAAATTAGATGGATTAGAACACCATAATTTATACTTTGATGCAGATTTTGACAAACATGCCTTTCAGATTTACAAAGAACCAGATTGGCCAGATGATCCATTGTTCTATGTCTGTTGTCCATCACGTTCAGATAAGACTGTTGCACCGGCTGGGATGGAGAATCTATTCTTGCTGATGCCCATTGCGCCAGATTTAAGCGGAGATGAGCAAGTTGTTGATAATTATATCCACACCATGATTACAAGGATCGAAAAGCAGCTCGGATACAGTTTTAAAAAGGAAATCGCCTTCCAAAAGAAATTTTCTGTAGAAGATTTTAAGGCTGTTTATAATTCCTTTAAAGGTAATGCTTATGGCCTTGCAAACACACTATCCCAAACTGCGTTGCTTAAACCCTCGTTGAAAAGTAAGAAAATTGATAACTTGTTCTATGCGGGCCAATTGACAACTCCAGGGCCAGGTCTTCCACCTTCTATTATCTCTGGACAAGTGGCAGCTGCGCAAATCATTAAAAAGTATGAGATATGATTGAGCTCTATAACAAAGTCTGTACAGAATGCAGCCAACATATCACTAAGAGATACAGTACCTCATTTTCTCTGGGAATTAGACTTTTCCATAAAGAATTACGGGACCCAATTTATTCAATCTATGGTTTTGTCAGATTTGCAGATGAAATTGTAGATACCTTCCATGATTATGATAAAGCTTTACTGCTGGATAAATTTAAATCTGATACACATACCGCGATTGCAGAAGGAATTAGCCTTAATCCAGTTCTACACGCCTTTCAAGCGGTTGTCAACGAATATGATATAGGACTTGATTTGATAGACGCCTTCTTATATTCAATGTCTATGGACTTAGAAGACCAATCTTATAATAGAAAACTATACGAAAAGTATATCTATGGATCTGCTGAAGTAGTTGGGTTAATGTGCCTCAAAGTTTTCCTTCCTAATAAACCAAACCGATACGAAGAACTTAAGCCGACAGCGATGGCCTTAGGATCTGCATTTCAGAAAGTAAACTTTCTTAGAGATATAAAAGATGATTACGAAAACAAAGGAAGAACTTACTTTCCAGATGTAGACCTCAATAATTTCTCAGAATCAAGCAAAAGAGAAATTGAAATGGATATTGACAAAGACTTTCAAAGAGGAATGGAAGGCATTCGATTATTGCCAAAATCATCGCGATTAGGAGTCTTTATAGCCTATATTTTTTATCATAACCTATTCCAAAAGATTCGCAGAACCAATTTCCTTACAATTTTAAACAAGAGAGTCAAAATAAAAAATAGAAAGAAGGCATATCTCCTTGCCAAGTATTCGTTAAAAAACTCACTAAACCTTATATAATTTTTTGTTGAAAATTAATTCGACTATTCCTTGCAAAATAGACTTGGTTGATAGTATTTTTGCCGTCCGTTTCGAAGGAAGCGGTTTAAAGAGAAATTGAC
>CAZPUF010000164.1:0-7237 GCA_964589705.1 uncultured Saprospiraceae bacterium
TATAACTTATTGTATATCAATCAAAAATACATTCATACAATAATTATATTTAGTATACGAAGCCACTATTTTAGAAACTATACGTTATCTTTGCATCTTGGTAAATGAATATTCAGCATTCAATTTGACGGAGTTATGAAACAAATAGTAATCATATTAGCATTTGTAATACTGAGCATGACCTCAGTTAGCAGTCAACAGTTTACACCACTGGATGACAATATCAAAATAACTGCAGATAGTACTAGCTCTCTTTATCCTTATGGATTGACCTATAAGGCATTAATTCTGGACTATCAATCACAGAATGGTGGGAGCATTACCAATTTTAGTGATTACCATTATGGATTTGAGATTGGAATATCCAAATCTATAACTGATAATTTTAACCTATATCTTCCTGTCAAAGCAGGTGTTGTCAACAGAAGCGAAGAAAGAGAAAACTTATCCAATTGTGTTCATAGGAATGTTTTTGGTGCAGATCTTCAAGCTCAATATCTTTTTAGAAATCCTGAAAAAGTAAGTCAGCAGGTTATCCCTTATGTATTTGCTGGTGCTGGGGGAGTTATAGAAGATGAAGGAGAGTTCAATGTTCAAATTCCATTTGGTGGAGGGTTGAATTTCAGAGTAAAGGATAATGTATATATAAATTGGCAATCTGAGTATAGATTCTCACTATCTGAGAATAGAAATAATCTTCAGCATGGTCTAGGATTTACCTACTTATTTGGTGCACCTGCCCCTGCTGATATTATTCCAATGGAGAAAGAAGAAATGAAAATTGATAGTGATGGTGATGGATTGGAAGATGACATAGATTTATGCCCTCAAGTTGCTGGCCCTCTAAGTCTTAAAGGTTGTCCAGATAAGGATGAAGATGGAATTCCTGATTATCGTGATGATTGTCCATCTATTCCAGGTGTAGGTGTATTTAAAGGTTGCCCAGACACTGATGGAGATGGCATTTCAGATAATGATGATGATTGTCCTAATAAGGCAGGAACCAAGTCTAACAATGGCTGTCCTGAAGAAACACCTCCTGTTGTAGCACCTGATAGTGATGGAGATGGTATCCCAGATGCAAGTGATAAGTGTCCTACCGTCAAAGGAGATGGGCCAGATGGATGTCCAGTCAATAGAATTCAAGATAGAGATGGTGATGGAGTAGCAGATAATGTGGATAAGTGTCCAGACAGAGCTGGTATTGCAGCCTTTGGCGGATGTCCAGATTCTGATGGTGATGGCATCGACGATAGCAGAGATAAATGCCCTAATTCTCCAGGAACTGTTGCCTCTGGCGGATGTCCAGAAATTTCAAGAGATGATAGAGATGTACTTGAAGTTGCAATGAGAGCAGTTACTTTTGATACAGGTAAAGCTACCTTGAAATCAGAATCTTATTCAGTGCTAAATCAAATTGGACAATTACTTCTAAGATACCCTGATTATAATCTTATTATTGAAGGTCATACAGATAATGTCGGAAGCTCAGTGAATAATCAGTTATTATCTGAAAGAAGAGCTAGAGCTTGTTATGAGTACCTTAGAGACAAATCCGGAGTCCCAGCCAGCAGAATGACACATACTGGATATGGAGAGTCCAGACCAATATCTTCAAATGATAATTTAGAAGGAAGGAAATTAAACAGAAGAGTGGTGTTCAACTTAGTGCCAAGATAAAAGTGAAAACAAAAAGGCTGCGCATGATTATATGTGCAGCCTTTTATTTTAAATATATGGGAATATTAAGTTTTCTTGCCCTCGACTCTTTTCGCTTTCTCTAATACGACAGCCTTCATATTTTCTCTATATTCTTTAAGTCTAGATTGTAAATCGCTCTCGGACTGTCCTATAATTCTTGCCGCTAATAATCCTGCATTCTTAGCACCATTAAGTGCTACGGTCGCCACTGGAACACCATTTGGCATCTGTAATATAGATAAGACACTGTCCCAACCATCAATCGAATTAGATGATTTTATGGGAACACCGATAATAGGCAAGTCGGTCAATGAAGCTACCATGCCTGGCAAGTGAGCAGCACCTCCTGCTCCTGCTATGATAACTTTAATACCTCTCTCCACTGCACTGCTAGCATACTCAACCATCCGCAGAGGGGTTCTATGAGCAGAAACTACAGTCATTTCATAACCAACCTTTAGTTCATCTAATATGTCTGCAGCTGCCTGCATTACTGAAAGATCAGAATCTGATCCCATTATTATTCCGACTTGCTTCCCCATGCTTTTACTTTTAAACTTGATTTTACAAAGGTCATTTTTTCTTTCACTTCATCTAGATTTTCGCCAACAATATTAACATGGCCCATTTTTCTCAAAGGTCTGGTTTCTTCTTTACCATACAGGTGAGGATAGACTTTATCCATTGTTAATATTGAATCCAATCCTTCATAATATGTTGGACCTGTGTGATTTTTTTCACCAAGCACATTTATCATCAATGCTGTTTCTGTCTGCTTAACTTCAGGCAAATCCCAATCTAGTAAAGTTCTAAGATGAATATTATACTGAGAATGTGATCCAGCATCTATAGTATGGTGTCCTGAATTATGAGGTCGAGGAGCTACCTCGTTAACTAAAATTTGGCCGTCATTTGTCAGAAATAGTTCCACTGCTAAGATGCCTATCATCTCCAAATTCGTAATAATTTGATCGGCCAATTTTACACAATCGGTATATGTTTCCTCTGTGATTTCAGCAGGGCATTGTAAGTAATCCAACAAGTGTGCTTCTTTATTAAAGACCATCTCAGTGACAGGAAAGAACGTTTTCTGACCTTTTGCATTCCGACCTACTATAATAGCTAACTCTTTCTTAATATCAACTAACTTCTCTATTACTGAAGGCGTATCCATGATATCTGGAATATCTGATTCTGCGTAGATCACTTTTACACCTTTTCCATCGTATCCTGCAGTCCTGGCTTTTTGTACGAAAGGAGGCACTAATATCCCATTTGATATTTTATCAATAATGTCTTGCTTATTAGTGACAAGAAAAAATTCGGAACTGGCAATATCATTTTCTAAGTAAAATTGTTTTTGGATCCCCTTGTCTTTAATTGTTTTAAGCACACGACTTTGTGGACGAACAACAATGCCCGATTCTTCCAGTTTGGTTAATGCATCTGTATTTACATTCTCTATCTCAACGGTGATAATATCCATATTACTACCAAAAGAGATGACATCATCGTAACTCTTAAAATCACCTTGGACAAAGTAGGGATATATCCGTCCTACTGGCGTATCAAATGAGTTATCCATAAACCAAATTTCTTGGTCAAATTTTGTTACCTCTTGCAAAAGCATCCTGCCTAATTGGCCTCCACCTAATACACCTATCTTCTTATTCACTAGTTTGTTTATAGATTATGCGACAAAGGTATTCATAATCCATACCTTCGAATTCAGAAATTGCTAAAAATTATGAGTGATCATTCTTCGACAAAAATTCTACTTAAGAATGCCTTAATTATAAATCGCGGCCATACTATGGAAGGGGACATCCTTATCAAGGACAAACGCATAGAACGTGTTGGTAAGGATATCTCTGATGCAAATGCGGAGTTAGTGGATGTTAATGGAAAGTGGGTGATGCCTGGAATCATTGATGATCAAGTACATTTTAGACAACCAGGGTATACGCATAAGGCTGACATTGGCACTGAATCGAGAGCTGCAGCAGTAGGAGGAGTGACGACATTCATGGAAATGCCTAATACTAATCCCACCTCTACAACCCAAGAACTTCTTCAAGAGAAGTATGATATAGCGGCTAAGACTTCAACTGTAAATTATAGCTTTTACATGGGAGCTACCAATGATAACATTGAAGAAGTGCTGAAAACTGATGCATCCAAGGTTTGCGGCGTCAAAATCTTTATGGGCTCAAGTACAGGAAATATGCTTGTAGATGATCAGAGGACCTTGTCTAATTTGTTTTCAAAAGTAGACATGTTGATAGCTACACATTGCGAAGACGAGCAGACTATTAAGAAAAATCTGGAATTAGCGATTGATAAGTATGGAGAGAATCTAAGTGCCATACACCATCCAATTATTAGAAATTCTGAAGGTTGCTACCTATCTTCCAGTATGGCTATAGACTTAGCTAGAAAAAATGGGACTCGGCTTCATATATTACACATAAGCACAGCTGAGGAAATCAAGCTATTTGATAACCATACCCCATTATCCAATAAAAAAATCACCTCAGAGGTATGTGTGCATCATCTATTCTTCGATGATGGGTATTATCATGCACTGGGAAACAGAGTCAAATGTAATCCGGCTATTAAATCTGTCAATGATAAAGAAGCGCTTTTAGAAGGTCTTAAAAATGGATATTTTGATGTCATTGCTACAGACCATGCGCCACATACAATAGAAGAAAAGGGGAGAGCCTATGCGAAGGCCCCATCAGGCTTACCGCTTATACAGCATAGTCTGGCTATGATGATGAGCTTTTATCATCGTGGAGAATTGACAAAAGAATTTATAGTAGATAAAATGTGTCATGCCCCTGCAGAATTATTCAGAGTAAAAGATCGAGGTTATATAGATGAAGGTGCTTATGCTGATTTGATAATAGTAGATCCAAACAAGAGATGGAAAGTTAAGTCTGCAGATTTGGAGTACAGATGTGGGTGGTCTCCTCTTGAAGGATTTGAAATGAATGGGAAAGTTATAAGTACTATCTGTAATGGGAGTTTTGTATATAGAAATGAGCAACTGAATGGTCAAAAAACTGGAATGAGATTGACTTTCAATTAAAATCCAATCTTGCCACCTGGTTTCTCAAGATCTTTATGAAGGTGTACCATCTTAGCTGCAGTAATCGCTGCCTCTATGCCTTTATTACCATACTTACCACCGGCTCTATCTTTCGCCTGCTGCAAGTTGTTTACTGTCAGTACACCAAAGGTGATAGGCTTTCCTGACATGATGGCCAATTGATTCAAAGCTGTAGCTACCGATTGATTAATAAACATATCGTGCTCTGTCTCTCCTTTGATAACACAGCCCAAGCAGATGACAGCATCTGCATTTTTACAAGTTAATAAGGATTTTGCTGCTACGGGCAGCTCGAAAGTTCCAGGTACATGAACAATGTTCATTTGGTCCTGGCTAGCACCTAGCTGGCTTAAAGTAGACTTTGCACCATCTAATAACGCGTGTGTAATTTCTGAATTCCAATCAGATACAGCAATATGAATTTTAAAACTCTCTATCGAAGGTATCTCTGATAGGCTTTGTTGATTTTGACCTCTATCCTTTGTACTCAAAGAGATGAATTAAGACCCAATAGATTGTATTAATAGATCGATATTGGCAGCTTCATTAGAAGCAGAATAGTCTGCTTTAATCTTATTGAATGCTGATAAAGCTTTAGAATTATTCCCATTCCTTCTAGCTAAAAGTCCTAGTTTATGCAAGTAATAAGGCGTGAGTAAGGCATCCTCGCTAGCAGTAGTTGCTTTCTCATAAAATGACAAAGCCTTATCTAGATCTCCTAACTCAGAGTAGGCATCACCAAGATTCCCATTTTTAACGATAGGTGAATAATCTCCTGAGCTATTGTGGCTTTCTAGGTAGCTGATTGCATCATTATAACTGCCTATCTGTAAGTAACAAATACCAGCATACAATTTCGCCAAATTTGCAGTTTTAGTACCGCTGTAGTTATCTACAATATCAAGGAATCCTTCATATCCTCCTCCTGGTCGCTCCAAGGCCAAAAGGAAAGAATCCCTCTGAAATTGCTGTTCAGCTCTGAAAATGGCAGCTTTAGCAGCATTTTCTTTAGGAGCTTTAATAAAGTATTTATATATAACGAATGCCGCTATTAATAATACCAACCCAGCTAACAAGGCCAATACTAAATTTTTATTTTTCTCAAACCAATCCTCTGTAGTCTTTGGATCTTGCTCAATAACAACATCTACTATTTCCTCATCTCTACCCAGCCTTCTTTTTCTTTTTCCCATTATTTTAACAGTTTCTAAAATTCGGTGCAAAAATAAATAATACTTCTCTTATATGTATAAGAGAGTACCAGCTAAAACTATAATTTGATTGAAGATAAAAGAAGACTAATCCATTATATAAGGATAGTCTTTTTGTACATAATTATCATCATACAGCTCAGAAGCCATCGGAAAGTCTGATTTTTCAGCAAATTCTACCGCTTCGGCTATTTCTTTTTTGATTTTATCATTAATCGCATCTATCTCTTTCTGAGATGCAATTTTATGATTCAGCATATACTCTGCTGTCTCTGTGATTGGATCTAATTCCTTATATCCATTGAGTTCATCCTTAGAACGATACTTACCTGGATCAGAAACTGAATGCCCTCTGTATCTGTAAGTCTTTATTTCTAGGTAGTAAGGGCCTTTACCACTACGAATATGCTCAGCAGCTCTTGTCAACGCTTCATGTACTGCTAAAGGAGACATTCCATCCACAGCCTCACTTGGCATGTCATATGATAAGCCTAATTTATAGAGATCCTGTACATTGGAGGTTCTTTCTACAGACGTCCCCATCGCATACTGATTATTCTCGCAGATATATAATACTGGCAATTTCCATGTCATAGCCATATTGAAAGATTCATGTAAAGCGCCTTGTCTTGATGCTCCATCTCCAAACATTGTTACACAAAGGTTTTTAGTTCCTTTATACTTTTCAGAGAAAGCAACACCTGTACCAATAGGAATCTGTGCACCTACGATACCATTTCCACCTATATAGTTGTGCTCTTTAGATGAAAAATGCATAGAACCACCTTTGCCTTTCACAACACCAGTCGCTTTTCCAAATAACTCCGCCATACAAGAGTTAGAATCTATACCTCTGCATAAGGCAATACCATGTTGGCGATATGCAGTTGCAATCTTATCTTCCTTTGTTAAGGCACTAACTATACCTGCTGCAATTGCTTCTTGGCCTATATATACGTGGAGAAATCCCCTGATTTTCTGTTGACTATATGCTTTAAGGGCAGCTTCTTCAAATCGTCTAATCCGCAGCATAACTTCGTACCATTCCAAATATGTTTCTTTACTGATACTAACACCATTCTGCTTTGCACTTTTTGCTGTATTCTTTTTCTGAACTACTTCAGCCATTTTATTGCTGTTATGAGGGTTTAATTAAATTACTTTTGAAACTAGAAAAAAGATAACGATAAGTAATTGAGTAATATATTAT
>CAZPUF010000165.1:0-7232 GCA_964589705.1 uncultured Saprospiraceae bacterium
ATATCAGGGCTTGGTACATAAGATATTTTCTGCTGTTAAATTGGAATTAAATGGTTATCCTGGATTAGTACTTCTTAATAGGGGAGAGGAAATCAACATAGCTCGAAATACTTCCAATAGTACCCAGTTTGTTATTTCATTTGGTATTGCTCCTATCAAGCTCGGCCTTAATGGTCGATTCTCAGGATATCATATTTATAAGACAGAAACATTTTCATTTCTACTGAGTCATTCTTTAGCTCAACTCACAGAAGAGAAAGCCAAGAAGAAGTCTTTATGGAATGTACTTCAGCAGATATTCGCTTCTAACCTCACCTAGTATGTCTCAATCAACCCTCATTTTTGCGACACATAATGCACATAAGCTGGAGGAAGTGAAGGCCATGCTTTCCGCGACAAACGTCGACTTGATAAGTCTGTCAGAGTTAGGTTATAATCAGGACATTGCTGAGACTGGAGATACGCTTCTAAAGAATGCAAGCATCAAATCACAAACTATATACAAGGCAAAGGGACAGTCAGTGTTTGCTGATGACTCTGGATTAGAGGTTATGGCGCTAGATATGGCACCTGGTGTGCATACAGCTCGATACGCTGGAGAGGCTAAAGATAATCAAGCCAATATGAGAAAATTGTTACAAGCCTTAGAGAAGAAAACTTATCGGACAGCTAGATTTAGAACAGTGATATCCTTGATTTGGAAAGGGGAGGAGCACTTTTTTGAAGGTATAGTAAACGGTAAAATTGCTCACCGAGAAGCTGGTGCGGGAGGCTTTGGTTATGATCCTGTATTTATACCCTACGGATATGACGAGACTTTTGCTACATTGCCTCTAGAGGTAAAGAATGGGATTAGTCATCGGTATAGAGCTATATGCAATATGCAAAAGTTCATAGAGCTCCAACTGTCTTAAAGATTAATCATGTAATGATTGTCTCCAATGAAAACAGGCAATCCTTGGTCGAGAATTGCCTGGTCGGTCTAAAGTAATTTTATGAGAAACTACTTGTATGGACAATAGTCAATGTCCACAAGTATGTCTTTGTTAGTATACTGTCAATTTGGAAGTATACATTTTTCTGTCGCCTGCTATATCGAACACAAATTTGTAGTCACCTGATTCGAATAGGCTTTTGCCAATGCTAACTCTGTCAGAACCAATAGGAAGTAGATATATCATATCTCCTAATCCACTATAGATTCTAATTTGATTGGTCTTTTCCCTTGTAAGAAATTTTATTTCTTGAAGTGATTCTTCATATTCAGCTCTAAGGAAGAATTTGAAATCCTCATCACTGTCTACATTAATTTTCAGCTCTGAGCTGTTTACGATAGTTAAATCCTCTGAAAGATCTGAACCTAGTGGCACAGTGTAAGAAAATCCAGCTAACAACAAGGTAATGCACACAGCCCATATACTTATTGTCTTTCCCATTTTAAACGATTTTTCTTAATAATTACATATAACAATTTTTTATCATGCAAATATGGAGCCAACTTGGTTATCAAAGTGTTATAAATGGCAAAAATTCAAATATCACTATTAATATCTCAGTAAATCGGAGGCTTTTATAATAATGAGGTACAAAAAAAAGGTGCTGATATCAATATCAGCACCTTCTCCACCTTAGTTTGACTAAGGCAATCAGACTATACTAGCTTACTCGCTAGATTCTGCAGTCTCTACTTTATCTACTTTACCCTTAATAGTCACATAGTTATTGACAGGGTCGGTGTTAGCAGTGATAGTAACTCTTTTAGATTGTACTTGACCACCTACTTTTCCTTTGTTCTTTGTATCAAACTGTACTTTGATTTCTGAAGACTCTCCTGGAGCGATAGGCTCTCTTGGCCAAGATGGTACTGTACATCCACATGTTGCTTTAGCATTAGAGATGATAAGTGGCTCGCTACCGGTGTTTTTAAACTTGTACGTATGAGACACTTTTTCTCCTTCCATTACCATTCCGAAGTCGAACTCAGTTTCTTCGAACTCTATAGATGTTACTGGACCTACAGGTACGTCTGGCTCTGCATTAGCAGCAGGGTTAGAAATAGGCGTAACTTCATTTGGAGTCGTAGTTGACTTCGTTACTGGCGCAGATGGTGCGACCTCAGCAGAAGAACCTGACTCTGATTTACATCCTACCATTACGATTAAGGCGAATGCAAGGAAAACCAAGATTTTATTCATTTTACTTATTAATTTTTAAGATTAAGAATTTGTACAAATATATTCCATATTAATCAGTTGTGTAAGACATTGATTATAAAGACATAAGACATTAACAAGCGATTAACAAACCAATTAAGACCTATTTGTATATCAAATTCTCTTCTCATGCTGTTCTGCCATCCATTCTTGAAACTCCTCTATATCCATAGTATTAAGACACTGGTGGGTAAGTAGGCCCCCTTTTCTGGCAGAGGCCACACCATAGCTTGTGTCAGATATACCTTCTATACTGTGTGCATCGGGGTTTATAGAGATGAGGACACCTTTGTCCGTAGCTTGACGTATCCATCTCCAATCTATATCTAGTCTGTTTGGATTAGCATTGAGCTCAATGGCCACATTGTTGGCAGCACATGCATCTATAATCTTCATATGATCTATTGGATATCCTTCGCGACTTAGTAACAATCTACCGGTTGGATGACCAAGTATGGAAGTGTATGGATTCTCTATAGCCGTAATTAGGCGTTTGGTCGCCTTAGCTTTGTCCATCTTAAGATTGGAGTGTATTGAGGCGACGACGACATCTAGATATCCCAAAATTTCGTCTGAGTAATCCAAACGGCCATCCGATAATATGTCAGACTCTATTCCTGAAAAAAATGAAATCTCATCATTTTCCTGATCTAGGTCTCTTATCGCATCCAATTGCTGAAGTAGCCTTTCTTCCTTGAGGCCATTGGCATAGAAGGCACTCTTACTATGGTCAGTCATCACCAAATATTCATACCCTTTCCCAATGCAGGCTTCTAACATTTCTTTTAAGGTATTGACCCCGTCGCTATATGTACTGTGATTGTGGATACATCCTCTAATCTCCGATTCAGCAATGATATCTTCATGTCCACCATACTTAGATATGTGTTGAATATTATCTTTCTCTCTGAATTCTGGTATGTAGTAGGGTAGATTGTTATCAGTAAACACGGACATCCTATCTGTATAAGTTCCCTTTTGTGGTGAGGGATGAAGGGACTTCCAAAAGGTCTCATCTGAGCTCAATCTCTCCGCTTCGAAATTAAAGTCTACTTCAGCACAGTAGTAAATATCTAAGGGCAGGGCATGTAAAAACCAGTTGGCGTCAGTCAAAATAGTAGAATCATCACTCTCTAAAAAGCTAAGCATCTTCTGTTTGTCAGCAGTGGTCAATATCTCTATTTTGGAAATAACATCCGACTTTCTAGCCATCTCTCCAACACTGACAACTAGTGCTTTATCTAGTTTTTTTTCTACTTTTTGGATGAATTCTGAAACCAACCCTAGCGCATTCGCGTAATGAAGTTTACCTCGAGAATCGACATGGTAATTGAGCTGATTTTTCAAGCTCTCTTGAGTTTTAGCACCAAAGCCCTTTACATCAACCAGTCGGTTTTCATTAATCGCATATAATAACTCGCCCACCGATTCGATACCCAGAGATTCCCATATGACTTTTACTTTTTTTGGACCCAGTCCTTTTATAGTCAAGATCTCTTGTATGCCTATTGGCGTCTTGTCTTTGTATTGTTCCATATACTGCATCTCACCAGTCTCTAACAATTCAGTTATTTTGGTAGAGATAGCTTTGCCTATTCCTGGCACCTTATTGATCGCATCATTTTCCATATCAGCAATGGATTCAGGCCATTTTCTAATGGCAAGATAAGCGTTGGTGTAGGCTCTCGTTTTAAATGAACTTTCCCCATGTAATTCCATCAATTTACCCATGAAATTGATCTGCTTGGCTATTTCTTTATTCGTCAATACAGTAGATTTTTTACAAATCTGTTCAAAAACCTTTATTTTTTATACAAACATCAGCAACAATCATTTATTTTCGCATTAAAAATAATCGTAATATGAAATCTACAATTTTTGTATTTGCTATTGTAATGCTGGTAGCTTGTGGTAATTCTTCGACAGGAAGTGGTCCGGTGGCAAATCTTGATGGTTTTGAAAAAGTAGATGCTGGAAATGGTGCAAAACAAGTCGTCAAAAAAGATGCAGAAGGTAATCCATTGGAATCAGGATTCACTATCAATGGCAGTAAATCAGGATCTTGGATAACCTATTATACCGGTAAAGATGCAGGTCGTATGAAGACTTTGGCGTCCTATACCAATGGGTCTCTTAATGGTCCTTATTTCGAATTTAATAACAGAGGTCAGATTGAGTCTGAGAGTAACTACATGGACAATAAGTACCATGGTAAAGTAGTATCATACAAATTTGGAAGGCCGCTAACTGAAAAAACATATGACAGAGGTGAGCTAAATGGCTTGTCATCAGATTACTATTCAGATGGTGTTATCCAGAAAGAAATCAATTTCAAAAATGGTAAGCAGCACGGATCTATGAAGTGGTACAACGAAGAGGGTAAGATGACTATGCAGTACGAGTATAAAAATGGTGAAAAAGTGAGTGGAGGCATAGTTAATTAAGTCTTCTTAGATCTACTTCCTCAAAACAAAATGAAAGGCTATTTCCTCAAGGAAATGGCCTTTTTTAGTCTGCTTCCAATATTTATAGAACAAAATGATTATATATATGTAACTCATTGTCATATAGATATGGTACATATTACAATAATTTATATATTTGACGTAAATCCACAATTATGATGACCTCACTAGCTCAACTTGTCGCTTCTCACTTGCTCTTAGAAGACGATAAAGGCAACAAATTGGTTGATTTCGATTATAGAGAACATTGTTTGCAGTCGGTTTTTTGGAGTATATATAGTAATCTGGAACAAGGAAAGCGATCCGTACTCATCTCCGATAATCAAGAAGACCTAGAGTACATTTTTTACTTGCTGTCCAGATATAAGGTACATCTCTTGTCTTTACTGATTAATAACAAGACCAAGGTAAGTAGTACACTTCAAGATAAAATCAAGCAAGATGGCAATCGACAATTGCTTAGCCAAAGTGTGGATGCTTCTATATACGAGAAGCTGATAGAATACAGAGATAGAGTTTCAAACAATATCATAAGATTGAAATCAGGGATAGTTGGTTCTAAATCTATATTGGATTTGCAATCATTAACACAGACATCCGATAAGTATCAGCATCAACCAATAACAAGAAATCTATTGGATGCCATATCGCATAGTGAAGTGCAAAAGAAACGTCAGTTGTACGATGAAGCACAGAGAATGTACCAAAGCAAGTTTCAGTTTTTGGCAGATGATAACCCAATTAATAATGAGACTATTTTTCAGGAGGATAGAGCAGCTATAATAGCTACTGTGGGTGAGTTAATCACGGAAGCAGAAGATTTAGAAAATCAATGTAGTCTAATAGAAGCTGAGGTCAAGAAGAGTATCGAGATGACCCAGGCGAATAATCTGGATCAGATTAGAGATGAGGTAATAGCCTTAAAAACTAAACTGAGTCAAGCCAAACCATATACGGCAACTGATATATCTAAGCTACTATATCAAGAATCTACACTCTATGCTAAGTTGGACATAGCTGAAGCAGTACCTGCAAAGAAAGAGCAACTTGATGCAGGTCTAGCAAGAATCGAATATGCACTGGAGAACAGATTGGCTACCCATTACCGACTTATCAAGCAAAAGTCTGACGCCATCATGGCCATGCTCACTCCAGCAAGTTCTCATTCCAATCTGGATATAATGCCAATAATAGATAGCGTCAATAATTTGATGGCAAAGGTCGAGGACTATGATATACTGAAAGGATTCAAGACTAGAAAAAGTACAGCCTTCAAATTCCAGAGAGATAATCTTCTAGGACTCAAAAGGCAATTAGAATTTGCCAAATATTTTTTGGAAGCCAATAATGATTATTGGGAGTGGTTAGATTTTCAATTAACGCTAAGTGATATAGATAAAGCCATCATCGATAACCTCAAGAACCAAAATGGATTTTGGGGAGACATGTTTCAGAAGCAATATTTGGGTTATGTGGTTGACCAACAAAAAATTGAAATAGAATCTGTATCTGATCTTACAATTCCTCTAAGAGATGCACTATCAGATTACATTAATGCCCACCATCTCGAAATATATCAACTATGGGATAAGCAGAAAAGTCAAATCAAACTCGTATCTGATGACTGGAAATTCTTTTTGGATGAGAACGCCTCTCAAATTCTAGATCAGTATCCTGTGATGGTTGTTAATTCTGATTTCTATAAATCCTACGGTGATAGACTGGCTCATGCTACAGACACTTTTTTCTTTCTTGAAGAAATTCCAGCACAGACATATCAACATAACACGACTAATATTAGCCTTGGGTTTAGCAATAGATTTAAAGAAGATGCCCTCTTGGCACAGAAGAATAACTCGACTTTCACTTTTACACATAATCAAGAATCATCCTATCTGATCACAAAAAAAATAGAAAACCTGCCAGTTGCAGATAAGAATATTGCTGCTAATTATTTGGGAAAAAAGATGAGAAGATTGGCACCCCGCCATAAAATCTATCAGTTGAGACATTTGGCCATTATCTCTTTTTGGTCTGATAAATGGAATACCCAATTACTAGAACAACTGTCTGAGCAAGGGATAAAGGAAATCATCTCAGATAATGAAAAAGTTAATTTAATTCCAGCCACACTGGTAGATGCCGATAGAACTGTCCATATCCTGTTAGAAGATGATCTTTTTGATGGTAAGTCTACTGAAACAATTATTGACCAACATATATTATCGGAAGAGTTGATGACTAGTGGGTTGACCGTTAAGTCATTGGATAATTATAAATGGATGACTACTGGTGATAGCAAATTCTCTAAAATTGTAACAGAAATAAAGCATATAGAGAAAGAGCGACATCCTCAACCAGTATAAAATATTAATGAGCATACTTGTGGACCTTGATCTGACGAAGTATCATGATCAACTGAGATTTTCTGAGAGCGAAGGGCATCCTTCCATTTGGGACCCTGTTCGCAAGGCCTATTTTAAGATTGCTCCCGAAGAGATAGTCAGACAATCCTGGCTGTTGTATTTACACCATGATTATAAGCAAAGCTATG
>CAZPUF010000166.1:0-7144 GCA_964589705.1 uncultured Saprospiraceae bacterium
AGTAGGAGCCATCGTCTCTAAGCCACACTAAGAGAAGATCTTGTCATATATAGAGTTGGCCAAAGAAGAAGGAGGCCAAATTCTATGTGGAGGAAGAGCAGTGCAGCCTGCAGGGTATAAAAATGGGTGGTACATAGAGCCCACAATTATAGAAGGACTCCCAAACGATTGTCGAACCAATCAAGAAGAAATATTTGGTCCAGTTGTTAGTATTATGCCATTTGATACAGAAGAAGAAGCATTGCGATTAGCTAATGATACTCAGTATGGATTAGCATGTACAATATGGACACAAGATATCTCCAGAGCTCATCGCATGGCTAAAGATATAGAGTCAGGTATAGTCTGGGTCAATACCTGGTTGATGAGAGATTTGAGAACCCCATTTGGGGGCACCAAGAATTCTGGAGTTGGAAGAGAAGGCGGCCTTGAAGTGTTGCGATTTTTCACAGAGCCAAAAAACGTTTGTATTAAATATTAAATTAGTTCCAATGGAAGCTATTGTAAGTTTTTCAATTAAATGATATGAGAATTAACGGTCATTCACATCTTTTGCCATACCCAGAAGACATTCCTCAATTTATGAAGGATAAGGAAATATTCTGGGTAGATGATGACAGACAATTTATGCTCCAAAAAGGATGGAAGAGACCAGTGACGGATTCCAGCTTTTTTCTCAACGAAAAGTTGGAATGGATGGAAAAGAATAATATCGACCACGCTGTTGTTCTAAATCTATCCCAGCTCTATGGTAATGGCCTTCGACTAGAAGAGATGAAGAAGGTGTTGAGATTCCAGAATGATTTTAATGCGAAGGTTCAAAGAGATTATCCTGATAAGTTTACCTGTGGATTTGTTGTGCACTCTGGATTTGTAAAGAGTGCTGTTTGGGAGATTCAGCGATGTGTAGAACAGTTAGGATTAAAAGTGCTTTGCCTTCCGACACACTTTATGGATTCTATTGGAACATGGAGAAGTGTATTTGACCAAGATATAGAACCCATACTAGAGATTGCCAATCATTATAAGTTGGCTATAGAGATTCATCCTTATGATGGAGAGAAGTTTATTAAGTTGGAGAACACTGCTTGGCGTTTTCATCTTGTATGGATGCTGGCTCAATGTGGGGATGCTTATCACTTTTATACACTGAAAGGATATCAGAATAAATACCCAGATATCAGAGTATGTTTTGCACACGGAGGTCAGTTGGCACAAATTAATTTAGGAAGGCGTATACAAGGATTTGATGGGAGACCTGATTTGTTTGAAGGTATGACACATCCACGTAAAGCTGTTGGACATCCAAATATTTTCTTTGACACCTTGGTCCATGATACATTTTCTTTGGAGCTGATGGTTAAGAGGATGGGTGGCACAGAACAAATGTTGATAGGCTTAGATGATCCTTATCCACTTGGGGAGATGGAGAGTGATGCTCAATCTAGTTATCCTGGTAAACTATTGGATTTGGCAATAGCAGAAAATATTATTACAAAGGAACAATATGAAGCAATGTGGTATGATAATGTGATGAGATGGTTGGGTGCCGAGCATCATGCAGATATCAGAGAAAGACTCAATGTTATGGATGATAAAAAACCAACTTGTGCTTGATTATTCGAATTATAGTATAACCGATCTTAATGGAGCTAAGGAGTTGGATGAGAAGGACCCTTTAGGTTCTTTTCGATCACGGTTTCATTTGCCTAGAGACAAATCCGGTAACGAGCATGTGTACTTATGCGGTAACTCTTTAGGACTCCAGCCAAAGACTACGGCTGCTGCATTGGATCAGGAGTTGCTGGATTGGCAAAACCTTGGAGTAGAAGGACATTTTCATGCAGCAAACCCTTGGATGCCTTATCACGAATTTTTGACAGAGGCGATGGCTGAGATAGTCGGCGCCAAGCCTCATGAAGTGATTGTCATGAATACGTTATCTGTCAATCTACATTTGATGATGGTTTCCTTTTACAGACCAACATCCAAACGGTATAAGATTGTAATAGAAGCAGATGCTTTCCCTTCTGATAAGTATGCTGTACAATCTCAAGCCAAGTTTCATGGATATGATCCAGAATCAGCTATTATTGAATTAACACCTCGGCAAGGCGAAGAATGTATTAGAGAAAATGATATCCTTACTTTATTGGAAGAGCAAGGAGATGAGATTGCACTAATTATGTTAGGTAATACTAACTACTATACTGGGCAGTTTTTCGATATGAAGCAAATAACACAATGGGGTCATGAGAGAGATATTGTTGTGGGATTTGATTGTGCTCATGGAGCGGGTAATGTGCCATTAGCGTTACATGATAGTGGTTGTGATTTTGCAGTGTGGTGCAGTTATAAGTATTTGAATTCTGGGCCCGGTAGTCTAGGAGGTGTATTTATCCATGAGCGACATGCGGACAACCCAACTTTACCAAGATTTGAGGGTTGGTGGGGACATGATAAAGAGACGAGATTCAAGATGCGAGATGCTTTCCTCCCTATGTATGGTGCAGAGGGATGGCAATTGAGTAATCCACCGATATTGTCTATGGCAGCGATTTGGTCTTCACTCAGAATATTTAAGGAAGCAGGGATGCCTAAGCTCAGAGAAAAGTCTATTCAGTTAACAGGATACCTTGAAGAGTTGGTTACTCAAATAGGTGAGGGTGTCATTAAGATTATAACGCCATCTGAGCCAGGCAAAAGAGGAAGTCAGTTGTCCTTGCAGGTTAAGGGCGCAGATAAGTCTTTGTATAATGCCATTACAAGTCTAGGAGTGATTGCTGATTGGAGAGAGCCTGATGTCATAAGAGTTGCACCTACTGCCTTATATAATAGTTATGAAGATGTATTTAGATTTGCAAATATTCTCAAGAGTAGCATTAATTCTCTATAAATAATGTCATCAAAAAACGATAAGATTATAATCATAGGGGCAGGGTTATGTGGATCATTGTTGGCCTTACGCCTGGCTCAGCGAGGACATGAAGTGGTGCTGTATGAAAAGCGCGATGATCTTAGGGACTCAGCAGAAGATGCAGGTCGATCTATTAATTTGGCACTCTCTGCAAGAGGATTGATGGCACTGGATAAAGTAGGCTTACGCAAAAGAGTATCTGCAGAATGCATTCCTATGCATGGCCGTATGATTCACCCACTAGGAGATGATCCTTTCTTATCACCTTATAGTGGTAGAGAATCCGATTATATTAATTCAGTTTCACGTACTGGTCTCAATGTCATGCTTCTTAATGAAGCTGATGTAATGGACAATGTCACATTGAAATTTGATAGCAAAGTTACCTCAGTTGATTTGGAGTCAGCCGAAGTGATAGTGGAGGACTTAAAGGATAATAGCACATATACTGATAAAGGCGTAGTTGTAATTGGAACAGATGGTGCTGGGTCTATAGTTCGAAGAACAATGATGGCAAATACGACCAAGTATTTATTCAATTACTCCCAACATTTTCTTAGACATGGATATAAGGAATTGTCTATACTCCCAGGAGAAGGCGGTAATTGGCAGATTGAAAAAAATGCACTTCACATTTGGCCCAGAGGACACTTTATGATTATCGCGTTGCCTAATTTGGATGGCAGTTTCACGCTGACAATGTTTCATCCATATGGAAGTGACATTGGCTTCGATGCTCTGGATAGCAAGGAAAAAGTTGGCAACTTCCTTAAAGAATATTTTCCATCATTGATGCCTTTTATTCCGCATTATGAGACAGAGTATTTTGAAAATCCCGTAGGGACATTAGGGACGATAAAATGTTATCCATGGCAGGCGAATGGAAAAGCCTTGATAATGGGCGATGCCTCCCATGCTATTGTTCCTTTCTATGGTCAGGGAATGAATGCCGCTTTTGAGGATGTAAATGTTTTTGATGATTTGTTAGATGAGCATGGCAACAATTGGTTACAAGTATTTGAAACTTTTCAAGAAGTGAGAACAGAGAATGCCAATGCGATAGCAGATTTGGCTATAGATAATTTCTATGAGATGCGCGACAAAGTAGATGACTTGCCTTTTAAGCGTAAGCGACAACTAGAAATGCAATTGGAGCAAAAGTATCCAGAGTATTATTCTAAGTATTCTCTGGTAACCTTTCGTCCTGAATTGCCTTATGGAGAGGCCATGAGAATCGGAAGAGCTCAGGATAAATTACTTCTTGACATTTGCAAAGATGACAGCTATAAGGATGTCGACTTGTCTGATGTATATTCAAAATTAATGGCACTGAAGTAGTAGAGATGAAAACAACATTGACATATAATGACAAACAATATGTTGCTCAATTATCAAAGCCTTTAGATATTTCTATTCCAATAGGTCAAGTAAGATGTTTCTATGCACCTAAAGTATCCATGGAACCCTATCGCTCCGGAGATTTTGTAGGATCGGTCAAGCGTGGCGCACCAGTCAATTTTTATAATGTAGGGCTCAATCCACACGGTAATGGAACACATACAGAGTGCTGTGGTCATATTACCAAAAAGCAAGAATCAATCAATCAGCAACTCAAGACGTTTCACCATGTAGCCAAACTTGTAACCGTCACACCTGTACCTAGAGGAAAGAACGATAAAGTCATCACAGTCACTAACTTAAAGCAAGCACTTAATAAAGATATTCCATCTGCAGTCATTATTAGGACTAAACCGAATAGACAATCAAAAAGAACCAAAGACTACTCGGGGACGAATCCACCTTATATGGATAAGAAAGCGATGCAGTACCTAGTAGATAACGATGTGCAGCACCTGCTGATAGATCTTCCATCTGTGGATAGAGAAGTGGACAAAGGCATATTGGCTGCTCATCATGTGTTTTGGAAATTGGGCCCATCTTATAGTAGGCGGGAATTAAGAAAACAAGCAACAATAACAGAGTTAATATTTGTAGATAATGCAATCAAGGATGGGCTTTATTTAGTCAATATCCAGATCTGTTCTTTAGAGCTAGACGCCGCACCGAGTAAGCCTATTTTGTACGAACTCAAAGAAATATAGAATTCATGACAACCAAAGTACTCAAAGACAAAGCTCAGCCACTTGGACATTATCCACATGTAAAGCGAGTTGGTGATTTCATATATGTATCTGGTACTAGTAGTCGAAGACCTGATAATACTCATGTTGGGGCCGTTATGGATGAAGATGGAAACTGGACCTTAGACATCAAAGCACAGACTAAAGCAGTCATCGAAAACATTGGGGCTTTATTAAGTAGTATGGATTCGGGGGTAGGAGATATCATAGATATCACAACCTTTCTAGTGAATATGTCAGATTTTAAAGGATACAATGAGGTATATGGTGAATATTTCGATCATACTGGCCCTACACGTACTACAGTGGCTGTCAAGCAGTTACCTCACCCTAATCTCCTAATCGAAATAAAAGCGGTTGCGTATAAACCTCTAAATTCTTAAAATGGCTGAAAATATGATGATTATTTGTAATTTAGATGCACCTCTGATCATCTTACCCACCCATTTTGGCTCTTTACTTCGTTAAGTATGTCATAACGTTTAGATGCTGTGGGTAAACTGATTTTTGGTATTTTTGCGAAAATTCAACGACAAATTATTTATATATGAAAAAGCACTTAATAGCAGTATTTGTATTGTTCACAGCTTTTACACTTACCTTATCTGCTCAGACAGCAGACAGTAAGTTAGGGATTATGATAAGTGGTGGTAAGATGGAGTATACGGGCGATATAGGGAGCAATCTTGTATTCGGAACGCCATTTCAAGGCCATTTTGGAGCTAGAATAGGTTACTACCTATCACCAGCTTTTGACATTTTTCTTCAGGGTTCTACAGGAAGACATGGTATAGACCTAACTCCTTCATCGGATGGTCAAAATACGGATAACACTGTATTCCATGAATTTCTTTCAGATGTATGGCAGGTAGCACCTTCACTTCATTGGAAGTTTCTAAAAGGAGAGAAATTCAACCCTTTTCTTTCTGCAGGTATAGGATTTATCAACTTCTCAAATGTTCCAGGTGGTGGAGATCAGCCGGGTCAAAATGATGATAGAGGTGAGGACGCTTCTGGTCTACAAATTCCTCTTGGAGTTGGATTGAGATATAACTTCACCGATAATTTCGGTCTATTTTGGCATTCTCAGTATGGAATAGGATTCAATGATACTTATGATGGTATATATGACGGTTCTCCAAATGTTGGAGCAGGTCTATTCCCTACAAATGAAGTTACTGATGGAAATGATAACTACTTATTACATGAGCTAGGCTTAGCTCTATCTCTTGGAAAACAAGATAGAGATGGTGATGGCGTTGCAGATAAAAAAGATGCTTGTCCAGATACACCTGGTCTTAAAGAGTATGCAGGTTGTCCAGATTCTGATTTGGATGGCATCATTGATCAAGATGATAAATGTCCTCAGGTAGCTGGTCTGGCTGAGTTTATGGGTTGTCCAGATTCAGATGGAGATAAGATTATCGATAAAGATGATGCTTGTCCTGAAGTAGCTGGAGAAGCAAGATATAATGGTTGCCCTGATTCTGACGGTGACGGTATTGGAGATAATGTAGATAAGTGTCCTCAGGAGTCAGGTGTGTCTAAGTATGATGGATGTCCTATTCCAGACTCTGATGGTGATGGTGTAGATGATGATAGTGATCCATGTCCTAATACACCAGGTGATGTGGGTGGATGTCCAGATTCAGATGGAGATAGCGTTATAGACAAAGATGATGATTGTCCAGAGGTTGCAGGAACTGTAAATGGTTGTCCTGATGCAGATGGAGACGGTATTGCTGATAAAGATGATAAGTGTCCTAACGAGGCAGGAGTGCCAGAAAAAGATGGTTGCCCAGCAGTGAGAAAACCTACTACAGCTGAAATTATCAACAGATACTGTGCACCAGCGGTTACTTTTGGATCTGGTTCTAGCAAATCAGATACTTACAATCAGACTATATCTGAAATAGTATCTTTCGCTAATCAGTACCCAGGTGCATTCTTAAATGTATCAGGTTACACAGATAGCCAAGTAGCGGAGTCTGCTAACCTAGCACTATCTAAGAGAAGAGCTAAAAAAGTAGATGATATTATCATACCTCCAGGTATATCTCCTGACAGATTATCTTCTTAGGGTTAT
>CAZPUF010000167.1:0-4724 GCA_964589705.1 uncultured Saprospiraceae bacterium
TTGTCAACTAGACTTCAATTCTTTGAGGGTAGATGTCGGGGGAGGCTGGGTAATTATCGATAACAACTATATATGTGGAACCTCTCACTCGCAATTACACATATATCTCATTTATGCACACCTACTTCCTCCACAATAGCATAAAGGCCTGTTTTACTAATCTAGTAACAATCTTCTACTTATCATAGAAGAGCCATAGATAAGGGTTATGTACGTTTAATTTCTTATTTCAAAATAAGAATTGGAGAATTCTGGCGGCAGAATCAGACATATCAGAAGGCCTGAAAGTTTCGTTTGTGGTGCCAACGCAGACTATGTCTTTTATAGGAGAGCGCATAACTTAATCCTTCAGTCCTTCAATCGAAGAATTGACTTAATTAATACATATAAAAGGAATGTTATAAGTAACTTGTAGTATTTATTACTTACACAATCATTTAGAAATGCGGCATATCCAATATTTAATACCATTCTGGCTGATATTGATTTCGTCTATTGCTATAGGGCAAAGTCAGCTAGGCAATGATATTTACGGAGATTTTGAAGGTGATCGTGCTGGATATTCAGTAGCACTTTCTGACAATGGAGAAATTTTAGTCGTTGGTTATTCTAGGGCAGATGCTGCTTTTGTGGATGGTGGCTTGGTCCGTGTTTTTAGGAACGAATCAGGAGAGTGGGTGCAATATGGTCAAGACCTAATAGGTGCTTTTGAATCAAGTGCCTTTGGGACCAGTGTCACTATTTCAGCCGATGGAACTAGAATTGCGGTAGGAGCTGATACTCCAGACTTATCAGCTGATGGCTATGTACAAGTGTATGAATTTCAAGGACAGAATTGGGTCCAAGTAGGGGAGGACCTTACTATAAGTTACGTCAACTTTTTTGCCGACAATGTTGATTTGTCATCAGACGGTAACAGGATTGCTGTCAATAATGCCGGTGGGCAAAGTAATAATGTTTTTGTATTTGAATGGAATGGAACAGAATGGATACGGTTAAGTCAGGTAGCTAGGGATTCTGGGATATGGTCTGTATCTATCTCCGGAGACGGCAACAAAGTTGTTTACGGGACAGCCACCAATAATGTGGTACAGGTCTATGAGTGGCAGGATTCTATATGGGTAGAGTTAGGTCAAGAATTAGAAGGCGAAGGACCCTCAGATCGTTTTGGTGAAAGCGTCAGTTTGTCACATGATGGGAATAGATTGATTGCAGGAGCAATCAGTAACAGAGGGGCAGCTGGTACTCTATCAGGCCATGCAAGGGTTTTTGAATTACAAAACTCCACTTGGGTACAGCTAGGAGAAGACATAGATCCAGAGATGGAAGGCGATAGAGCTGGAAGACCAGTTACGATTTCTAAGGATGGTCAAGTGGTGGCCTTATCATCCTCGACTGACATCGGTGGCGAAAATGCAGGGGATGTCCGTGTATTCAAGTGGAATGGGATCTCATGGGAACAGGTCGGGTCAAGTATCTTAGGGCAGACTGGTGATACTTTTTCTACTGCTATCTCCTTATCTGAAAAAGGAGACAAACTAGCTATTGGTTCTCCCAATAATGATATAAATGGAAGTAACGCTGGTAGAGTCCGTGTTTTTTCTACCTTTTCCTTTTCTGTATTAGTAAATAATGCCAGTTGCATCGGTCTTGATAATGGAAGCGTATTTGTGTCCACACAAGGGGCATTTATAGAGCCAGGGAAGACATTGTCATATGAGCTATATGATGAAGCTGGTACTCTAATAATTTCAGATGACTTTGGAGCCATTGATGGATTCCCCATAGAAAATCTAGCTGAGGGCAACTATGTCCTGGATATAATCGATGCAGGTTCTATAATCTATTCAGAAAGGTTTACAATAAATGAAATAGTCGGGAGTGTTTTCGAAATTGTGGATATCACAACTAGGTATAGTATAAACGGACTGTCAAATGGGCTTATAAGAATCAACCTAGCAGGTGGCACACCTAACTACACATACACCTGGTCGGGGCCATCTTCTGGTACCAATGCTTCTCCAGACGAATCCTTAGTTATCAATTCATTATTGCCAGGCACTTATACTGTAAGCATTACTGATACTAATGGTAATGCCATTAATAGGGAGATCACCTTGCTAGATGAAACCTTTCCAGAGGAGACTTGTAATGAACCTCTTGATATCATCATATTGAATGATTCTTCAGGCTCTGTAGATGCTACAGAATACAAGGAGTCCAAGGAATTTTTTGTCAATCTATGTAATGCATTGAATATTGGCATCGACTCTACAAGTACACGGGTAGCCATTGCTGAGTGGTCATCTACTGGACAACAAAGACTTAAGATTCCTATCACAGGCGACCTGCCTACATTGCAAAACTATAATTCTAGTTCTCAGTCTTTCCGAGGCGAAACCAATCCTAACTCAGCATTGATGTTTGGTTATAATTATCTAGAATCGAATGCCAGAGACAATGCGACCAGGGTAATATTGTTGTCTACTGATGGATCTTCAAGCCAGATAAGCACCTCACTGATTGCACTATCAGAAACGTATCAAGCGGAAGGCTATGTAGTCGGTACAATTGCTTTTGATAATGCATTCAACAATGGTCTGACAAGAGATATCCTGACCAGGACGGCGACACTAGATCAGTTGGCCCCTGGTGCTTCGGCTTATGCTGAATTAAATGAGAGCTTGGCATTCGATATAGTCAATCTGTATGTCTGCCCTTTAGGTCCTAGTATTTTGAATACCATTAACTTCAATAAAGATGGACGTATAGATATTACAGACTATAGTCTACAGGGAGACTGTAATAGCTTCCAGAATATAGAAGTCGCTTATTCTGTAACCGCCTTGCAGCAACTATCATTTCCTGCTGGCACGCCGATTACCTTTTACCAGAATGACCCAAGAACCTCAGGAGGGATAAAATTATTGACAACCTTTATTCCTTGTGTTCTGGAAGCTGGTGATACTGTAGACCTGACAGCGCTCCTTCCTGTGAGTTCTCCCGGGATTATATGGGCTGTTCTGAATGACGATGGTAGCTCTTCGCCGCCATTCCAATTGCCATCCACTAACATAGAAGAATTGGTCTATATCAACAACTATGATTTCCTCTCTGTTTGTGTCGATGAAGTGGCCACAGTTTCTGTCTTTAAGTCTACAAGTACACCTGTTCCTATTTGCGACAATACCGTCATAAATACCTTAGACGTCTGTAACATAAGTAATATTGATGCTACCGGTGTGATAGTCATGGATGAGGTGCCTTCAGGATTCACATTGGTAGATCAGCGCATAGATCTTAATGGTTGTGCTGTGGGTACCAGTGACTTTGATATTCCTGTCGGTTGTTGTATGTCTATTGTTACGACATATAATGTGGATGATGCAGTTCCAGGATTATATGCGCAACAGGGTGCAGAACTTTCAGGTCCTGCTAATCAAGTATACATTAATTTTAATGGTGCTAGTTCTACAGCAGAAGATATATTCATTGGAGATACGATAAACTGTAATTCAGATCAAGTACTATTTGAACTATCCGTGAATGCCAACGACGTTTGTGATGATGGATTCATCACCTGTACATTTGAGATCTACAATATGACGGCAGTAGACTTACAAAACCTTGTTTTAAGCTCGAGTATACCGACCCCTGCCATATGGGCAAGTGAACCCTACTTTCTAGAAGGACCAAGCATAGGCGTCACTAATATAACTGGGACTAACACCGCTACATTCACCATCTCTAATGTTCCAGCAGATTCTATATCTACATTTAACTTAGATATTTTTCTTGGGGACTGGGACACTTCAGGCCCTTTTGGATTATCAGCCTTCCTTGACGGACTTCCAGATTTTGTAAATGGCGCCAGTGGCCAGACACTGACCAGTAATGCTGAAGTCATAAACGTCAATGCTGGACCTGCAGTGATGACTGAATTAGAATTGACTATTGTAGAAGGGGATACAGTAATGCTAGAGGCTTTTATTGTAGACGGGACTGATCCAATATGGACCACTGATGGCGATGGGACCTTTGATGATCCGATGAGTTTTGAGCCGATTTACATTCCTGGTGTCCAAGACATAGAGAATGGTACTGTCATATTGAACCTAGAGGTAGCAAATATAGATTCTACCTGTAGTAGCATTATTTCATTCGTTACGGTGACGATTGAGGAGAAGACCTGCTCTACAGACATTTTGTCTAATGAATCTATAGAAGCTTGCTTAGGAGAAACGATTATAGTATTTGGGATACCAATTACTACCAACGGTACCTTTGTGGAGACCTTCCTGACACCTGAGGGCTGTGACTCTACACATACTGTCGTGGTTAAATTTATAGATGAAGTGATGACGAGCGAAGCCTTTACACTTTGTGAAGGAGAAAGCATCACTGTATTTGGTATGGATGTATCTGCTTCAGGCACCTTTAGTAATACCTTCGCGACGCCACAAGGCTGCGACTCCACGCATACGGTTAGAGTTGACTTTATAGATGAAGTGATGACGAGTGAAGCCATTACACTTTGTGAAGGAGAAAGCATCACCGTATTTGGTATGGATGTATTTTCTTCGGGGACCTTTAGTAATACTTTCGTGACACAACAAGGCTGCGACTCCACGCATACGGTTAGAGTTGATTTTATAGATGATGTGATGACGACGAGTGAAGCCATTACACTTTGTGAAGGAGAAAGCATCACCGTATTTGGTATG
>CAZPUF010000167.1:4824-7133 GCA_964589705.1 uncultured Saprospiraceae bacterium
ACGAGTGAAGCCATTACACTTTGTGAAGGAGAAAGCATCACCGTATTTGGTATGGATGTATCTTCATCGGGCACCTTTAGTAATACATTCACTTCAGCAAGCGGCTGTGACTCCATACATCAGGTTACTCTTTTAGTCTTAGATACTAAGCTCATTGTTTCTGAGTTAGAAGTTTGCGAAGGCGATACGATAGAAGTTTTGGGGACGACGGTTACTTCTAGTGGCTTTTTCGAAGAGATATTAGAATCTACAACAGGCTGCGATTCTATAAATCAAATAAATGTTCTTTTCATTGAAAATAAAGTAACTGATTTAAATATAGTTTTGATAGAGAATGATTCGATAGTTCTCAATGGAATAACATATAATACAGCTGGCTCTTTCTCACAGAATTTGACTACAGCTGCAGGTTGCGATAGTATTCTTAGAATTAATGTCACCAGGTCAGAAGCAATAGCCCACTACGATTTTGATGACTGCGCCGCTATTATTGATATATCAAATAGTGACTACTCAGAATTTATCAGTAGTGTCAATAATGAACTGGATTGCGGCACAATATCTAGGAGTAATATCTTTAGAAATGACCCTGAGGAGTTCTGGCATTCTTGCACATCAGGTATAAATGAAAGTCTCTCTATGTGTACAAGCTCATATGATGCATGTATGCACGAGGATAACAATCCGCAGGCGATACATTTTAATGTACTAATAGATCCAGAAGACAATAAACTGATCACCTTAAGTCATTTGTCATTCTATCAGTTAGCACCGCTAACTTTCGATTGGATAAATGGAGACGATGGAGAAAATAATTATCCCACTTTGTATGGGTTGAGAATATTGAAGAATGGGGTAGAGGTATACAAAGAAATAGATATAAGGACCTCAACCCAATGGACTAAGGAATCCTTTGATTTATATAATATTCCAGATTTCACAGTGGAAGAAGAGTCCCTATTTGAATTTGAATTATTGGCCTACTGCCTCGTAGGAAATGGTCTTCCTGTCTCTGCTTGGGATTTGGATGATTTGTCTATTTATGCTTATTGCGCTGATGGTGACTTAATGAGTGACCTCGAGATCAGTGGATATGTAGAGACAGAAGGAGGAAGGACAATAATGGATGTTCAAGTTAGAAAAAATCAGTTCGATAGTCCGTATGCCCCAGTTGCAGAAAAAACGGATAGCTCTGGGCATTATGCTTTTAAAGATGTAGCAATTGGCAATTCATATTTCTTAGAAGCTTCAAAAAATGATAATCCTCTAAATGGTGTCAATACTAACGACCTGATTATTATCCGGCGACACATTCTAGGAATAGAATTAATAGAATCCCAATCTGATCTCATAGCAGCGGATGTCAATAATGACAACGTAATAAACGGTCTGGATCTTATAGAACTCAGAAAACTAATCCTTGGAATATACGATGAGTTACCAGCTAATCCTTCTTGGAAATTTTATGAGAAGGAGGACAAGCCTTCATTTAATGCCTTCTCTTATGAAGAGAATATTGTTTTAAGTAATCTAAGTGATGATATGACAACTGCAGATTTCATTGGCGTTAAAATAGGGGATGTAAACGGTTCTGTTATTCTAGATCCTAAGGTTACTGTACAGGGACGATCTCATAGGGAGCGCTTGCATCTGGCCATTGAGAACATACAAGTAAGTGCAGGCGACAAGATAATAGTCCCTGTCAGAATTAAGGAAATGGAGCAGGTTGCCGGTATACAACTTTCACTATTAACTCATGGCTTATTAGTTAGCGCAGTCGTTCCAGGAAGCTTGGAGCAGAATAATTTTAGCGCGAATATAAAGGACAACAAAGTCAACCTGAGCTGGCATCCAGCATACTCGTCTTCTTTTAGCCACAATGAAATACTTTTTTACTTGGATGTAGAAGCAAGGTATGATGGCATGCTTTCTGAACTGCTAGAGTTAAGTAACCATTCCATAAAAAGTGAAGCGTATATAGGTCCAGATTACAACATTAATGACATCGTTCTCCTCAGCGAAGAACCTTCGTCCTATGATCAGCTTAAAATTATAAATACTTATCCTAATCCATTTAGTAGGGTAGCAGATGTAGAGTTTTGGTTACCAACAGATAGCGAAGTCAAAATAAAGGTGCATGACGCTTCAGGTAAAGAACGCTTTGTCGAAAAACTACTTTTCAGCAAGGGAGTAAATACTTGGTCCTTAGATGCAGATAGACTAAGCCAGTCAGGTGTTTTGATTGTTACGTTAGAATCAAATTCTGGAATAGGTTTATGTAAATTAATCTATAACAAAAGTAGGTAACG
>CAZPUF010000168.1:0-7109 GCA_964589705.1 uncultured Saprospiraceae bacterium
GTTTAAGATTCCATCAGGGCCAGCTCCAAAGACGCTGACCAAGTTAGGACTGGCACCAGAGTATGGTGATTGTCACGCATTGAATACTGAATCTTTCTATAACAAGCTGAATGCGAGTTATAAGAATTCGCCTAGAGACAGACGTTTTCTTAATACTGTAGCTACGCAATTAGGTTTTGAAGGAGGCTGGTCAGATGTCACCGCTGGAGATATAATTGATGAGAGAGTACCTAGAGGTGTAACTGGCAATATGGGTACATTAAGATCTCACGAGACTGTACACAGAAAGCTAGATCCAGCTAATCCAAGAGATTTGGAATCATTTAAGATTAGAGGAAAGAATGTATGTAATATCCACTTTATGAAGACTTGTGGTAATCACTTTTTCTTCCAGCAGTGTGAGCGATAATTATCTTTGCAAAAGATTATAACCAAAGGGCATGTCTACCAAGACATGCCCTTTTTATATTATAATACTCAGCATTCTTGGAACACTAAGCTGATTTTAAAAAAAAATGAGTGCTGCCCCAACGAAAACCACATGTATTAGCGTCTACGTTATTATATGCCATTTGTAATTTAGCAAATTAACTAGGGCTATCTAATCTAAGCCAATTGTATAATGACAACTAAATCAACTATAATTCAAAATTTTGATGTGCACTCAAATAAGCATAGAGGTTATAATATGTTTGTTAGTATCTTCTTATTTTTTGGATTTTTTCTTTTTGGATGTCAACCTGATCCAATCACATTGCCAGAAATGACGGTAGGGATGGCACCCATATATTCAAATATTGAAGATATTACAGTAAGGACCAATCCACCGATGGAATTTATTAACCTAGATAAGATAGTAACTCAAGGAGACTTCATCTTCATTTTGGATTTAGGCTTAGGTGTGCATGTGATTGATAATTCTGATCCAAATAATCCTATTACCGTATATTTTTGGCAGATAACAAACTGTACTGATTTTACGATATCTGAACAAACACTTTTTGCCAGAGTAGGGGCTTCTTTGTTGTCTGTTGATATATCTGATTTTTCATCTATTATATTGACAACAGTATTAGAAGATGTGATAGAATCTCAGAGTTTATTAGCTCCACCAGATTATTTTGGGTTTTTCGAATGTGTAGATCCCTCAAGAGGTTTTGTAATTGGTTGGGTAGAAATGGAGTTAGAGAGGCCTGCTTGTTGGATTTAAAATTATAAATATCAATGGTGCAAACTATTGAATTCAAGAGATTAATAGCTGAATAAATACAAATCAAAATACAACTCATGATAGCGCGATTATTTTTTGTTCTACTAGCATTAACTACTATGGTAGCATGCAGTGATGAATTTAGCAGTAATGAAATAGGCTCTTCACAAGGCACACAAAGCGGATCTTATGCAAACATGTTGGTAGTCAATGACTTTCTATATGCGATTACGGATAGTGAACTGATAACTTTTGGTGTAGAGGATAGTGCAAACCCAGTATTATTAAATACACAAGAATTAGGATTTGGTGCAGAATCTTTATTTCACAGAAATAGTATTTTATTCATCGGTAGCCAAACGGCATTGCATATATATGCGATAGGTGAAGATGGTATTCCTGTTCAACAATCTTTGACACGGTATGGTAATTTTGGCATAGCTCCTTGTGATCCAGTAATTACAAATGACACACTAGCATATGTTACACTTTCTAGTACAGAAAGAATATGTAATACCAATTTTCAAATTAACGAGTTAAGGTTCTATAATATCACTGACTTGGAAGCGCCAGTTTTAGAAAACATCTTTCCGATGATTGACCCTAAGGGGCTGGCTCTAGATGGCAATTATTTATTTGTCTGTGAGAATACAGCGGGTTTTAAGATTATTGATGTTAGTGATCATTTGAATCCGGTTGTCTTACATCATATAGAAGGCATACAGACAACAGATGTTATTCTTCAGGATGGACTTGCCTTATTCGTAGGCCGACAAGCTATTCACGAATATGATTACACTGATATTACTGATATCAAAAGACTTGGACGTATAGACTTATAGACTGGTATGCAACTGAAGGTCATTTTATATTTTATTCTATTCATACCCATTCTTTGTCATGCACAGTCTGAGAAAGAAGAACTAACAATGTGGGATCATGAGGATTATATTTCTGTAACCGTCAGTCCATCAGCTATATTCAATACTTTTCCAGGTATTCAAGTAGGTGTAGAGAGAAAGATTAATGACTATCTATTGGAACTTGAATTTGCATACATTTCATCAGAGTTATTTGGCGGAGTTATGCCAAGAACAGGGTATAGGAATAAGTTGTCTTTAAAATATATTTTACACAATGATCCTGATCCAAATAAACCACGCAGTAGTCTGAACTTTATAGCGTTTCATAGATTTACAAATACTATAATTACAGAGGATCATTTTCTTGGCAGCTTCTTCAGACAATTTACCTATGATAGAGGTCAAAGAGTTTTTGGTTTGGCTGCAGGAATCTCTTCACATACGCGAGTTTTTAATCGGTTCGACTTTGAAATAGGATTTGCAGGTGGACCTGGATTAATCAGAGTGCAAAATAACGACGAAGAGATACCAGCTAACTCATTTGCAGATGCATCTGATGATAGATTTGCTATTTACCGTGATGATGGAGTTTACTTTTATCCTATTCTATCTTTTCAGCTTAAATTAAAATATCTAATTCATCATCGTTAGAGCCCATTCTTTTGAAGGTGATATTGAGATGAGCGCCACCCATTTCTTTCATTATGGATGACTTTTTGACCATAAATGGATGACTAGAATTTGCAATCCAAATGGTTTGAGATTTTTCACTGCCAGTTATACTCTTGAGTAGGCATCTATAGCTTTTAATTCCCAAAATGTTTTCTTCGTGTATGACCGAGAATAAGTAATCTTGAAATTGCTGGTTGATAGAGTCAAATACGCGTAATGCTACTATATATCCAGCCTCCAAAGGTAGTAAGCAAAGATAGGTGTCTAAGCTAGGTCCATCTATTAAGAATGGCTTATCTGAGTGTATACTTATGGGTGTTTGAGCACCTGATATATCTACTGTGCCAAATATCTTTTCATTTTCAACCTTATAACTTATTAGCATTTGGCCTTGGGAGAATTGCCGTGAAAGGGCTTTGAATTTTGGCATTACAACCTCAGCAGAATCGGTCATTGAATTCATGTCACTTGCCGAGCTGTCCGTTAGTTTGATCATATCACCGTCTATTTCTACCTGCCGCTTTAGTTCGAAATCTACTACTTGTCCGCCCATGTCAAGGCTTAGGTGATATAAATAGACGCCATTATTGATAGGCTTGGTGGGGATAGGCATTTCTGCATCCAAGAGTTCTTGGCTGGCGATAACTGGCATTTCCAGTCCATTGACATCTACTGTAACTTTGTCTATGATTTTTTTGAGCTTAGTAGGAATCTCATCTTGATACCTACCTCCTAGATGTTGGGATAGAAATTTTTCCATAGCTGCTATAAAAGCCATGTTATTAGCTGGATTGGCAAAACCATGACCTTCATCTGGAAAATTAAGGTAGGTAACTGGAAGGCCAAAGTCTCTCATGGCAATGACAATCTGATCAGATTCCGAAGTCTTGACTCTAGGATCATTATCTCCTTGTGCTACCATAAGTGGTGCTCGTATGTTCTTGGCATGGAAGAAGGGAGATTGCCTTTTGAGTTGAGCTCTCCCTTCCTCAGTATTAGGGTCACCCATTCGCTTGTGGAACATAGTCCTAGCTGATTCCCAATACGGAGGAATAGTATCTAATAATGTAAATAAATTTGATGGTCCTACAATAGATACACCTGCCGCATATACTTCTGGGGTAAAAGTCAATCCTGCGAGAGTAGCATAGCCACCATATGAACCACCAGCTATTGCAATCTTATTAGGATCGGCAATGTTATTATCTATTAGGTATTGAGCACCTGCTGTCAGATCATCCTGCATCTTTTCTCCCCATTGGTTAATGGCGGCATTGAGAAAATTTTTACCAAATCCAGTAGATCCTCTAAAGTTAACTTGTAGTGTTGCATAACCTCTGTTTGCCAGAAATTGAGCAAAGCTGTTATATCCCCAATAGTCTCTTGCCCAAGGCCCACCATGTACAAAAATTACCGCAGGATGCAATTCTTCCGCTTCTACTTTAGGTAGTGTCAGATACGCAGGTATTTCTAATCCGTCAATAGACTTATATCGGACTGGTTTCATTGGAGCCAAATGATCAGAAGGTAAGTCAGGTCTTGGGGTATATAGATGTTCTGATTTTTTTGAATCCCTGTAATAGAGATAAGCACTACCTGGATCAGTATCATTATTGACGTAGTATATCCAAATAGACTCATTCTGGGTCATAGATGTGAGACTAATTTCAGCACCAGGGTGTAATGATTTCAAATACTCATAGTCAGTCTTTAATTGGTCATCTTTCCAATAGATTCTTTTCTTATCACCGATGTATATGGTTGCAACCATATCTTGTGTAATCTCAGAGAAGGAGACATTGTGTATATCAACTTGATTTTCAGGATCGGACTCTATGAAATTTTGCTCGCGAGTATTTAGATTATATAGATAGAGGCCAGACAGATCTGGTTCACCTACATTGGATATCACATAGAAAGATGTTTCATCTTTGAATTTTAATGGACTGACAGACTCTTCAAGAGTGGATCTGAGGATGGTCTCAAGTCTATTTTGAGTGACTTCCAATATTTCAGCTCCCCCATCACTGGTGGATCGCGAGCACAATCTTAAGTTAGCGTCCTTGTCGAAATAGAATGCGCTTATTTGATCCAAATTTTCATATAGAAGTTTCCTTTCACCAGTAGCAATAGACACTTCATAGCAATCGTGCCAAGCAGGATCACGGTCATTGATGCCCAATATAATTGTATCTGTTTTTTTTCGAGGAAGGCTATAAATAATGGCTCTGATATTTTCATAATCAGATAAATCTTTTGCTTCAGGTATAGAACCTTGGGTTGCTAATTTTGGATCTATAGAATACAAATGAAAATTCTCATCTCCTCCTTTATCCTGCACATATAGAATATATTGACTATCTCTACTCCAAAAATAACTTCGGACAGGACGTGTAGTATCATTAGTAACAGGGAGGGCATCCTCAAAGTTGTCATCCCTTTTTTTTACCCATATATTCATAACCCCATCTAGAGGTTTAATAAATGAAATATATTCACCATTTGGGCTAATCTGTGCACCAGATATAACAGGATTACCAAAAAGTATTGCTCTATCAATGATTGGTGACAAAAATGTAGCCATACCTAAAGGTTTACGTATTTTTTTTAAGCAGCAAATATAGGGCAAAGTGCTTACTAGGATTGATCAAGTCTGTGACCACCTGCAATAAAATGAGGATTAAGCAAATCTTTTTTATTGTATTGCAATGGTTTTCTATTATCCGCTCTTAATATTTCACCTCCTGCTTCTTCCAGAATAATATGTGCAGCTGCAGTATCCCATTCCATAGTAGGGGCTAGGCGTGGATACAGTTGGGCCTCACCTGCAGCTAGGATTAAAAACTTTAGGGAACTGCCCTTAGATACTTTTATTGGATCATTGTATTTGTCTATAAATGCTTGTGTTGCGTCATTAAGATGTGATCTTGAGCAAACAATAGACAAAGCTTTTTCTTCAGAATGAAAATAGGTAGCGTGAAGAGGGGATACTTTACCGTTCGAAGACATATAGGCGCCATTTCCTTTACTGGCGTAATACAATTTATCCAAAACAGGGGCAAATACTACACCACCTACAGATTCGTTGTTTTTGATTAGCGCAATGTTGACAGTAAACTCACCATTTCTTTTGATAAATTCTTTGGTGCCATCTAGAGGATCTACCATCCAGCAGTATTCGTAATGCTTTCTTTGCTCATATGGTATTTCTTTATTCTCCTCAGAGATGATGGGCAACTTAGGCGTAAGTAGCTCCAAATGCTGGCAGATAATGTCGTTAGCTTCTCTGTCCGCTCGGGTCAAAGGCGAATTATCATCTTTGCTCTCTATATCAAAGGAAGCTTCATCTTGATAGACTTCCATTATCTTGTCTCCAGCTTTTTGAGCTATTGGAAGAATCTGCGCAATTAGATTTCTTAGTTGAGTCTTATCCATGGATTTTATATTGAGGGCAAATCTACAATTAGTCGTTAGAATAAGGGCAGTGTCTGCAGCCATTTTCACAACAATGTCCCCGTCTTAAGAGATACCACCTAGTCATAACCAGTAGACCATTCTCCATGGTATAGTCGATGCCTTCTTGAGGTTTTGCGGGCGATCCAAGCTGTTTGATTTGTTGCATGATGTCCGAAGATATTGGCTGGCCTTGATTAATCACATTTGCTTGAAAGGTTAGAAGGCAAGATTTGCAAAGACATTCTATATCTTCCTGAGAAAGTGATATATGTGGTAACTTATGGCACCAGCACGTATGATCTGTAGCACAGACGAGACTGTTCTCACAATTAGGGCATGAGATGTTGTCTTTTTCTTGTGTGGAGCTCAAATTTGCTTTATCTGCCAATGTTAAGAATCTTATTTTACCTTCCTTAAGGAAGCAACCTGAAAAGCCTTTAATGCAAAAGACTCTACTGTTGGTACCTTTTCTTCACCGATCACTTCACCTCCAGTCTCTGATACAGGCTCAAGTCCATAGATATGAACTCGGATCTCAATCCCTTCTGGTACTCGCTCATAATAGAATATGAGTTTATTACTGGTTACATCAAAGTGGGTCGTAAAGTGATTGTCTCTTAGATAACCATCTATCTTGATACTATTATATTCATCAATTCTATAATGCCCTTGTTCAGTATTGATAGCTTCTAATCCATAATATCTGACATCTTTGTCACCATACTTGATGACCCAAGGATACAGCCCCAAATCATCTGGCTGATCTATAATCAACTCCATCTTAATCTGTGTGGTATCTCCGATAGTAGGATAGATGACGAGATTGCCTTGGTATAGACCTACCCAATCCTGAGGAAAGGCATAAGTGTGTTGGCTTATTTCGCGATGATTGCCTAATTTGCTAGTGG
>CAZPUF010000169.1:0-7049 GCA_964589705.1 uncultured Saprospiraceae bacterium
GGTGGATATGCTCTCAACCCATTCAATAATAAAAGGATTCCAATATGGATAGGTGAGTACGTTTTGATGGATTATGGAACAGGTGCTATAATGGCCGTTCCCTCAGATGATGATAGAGACTATGCGTTTGCTACAAAGTTTGGACTAGAGATTATTGATGTAGTCGATAAATCAGGACATGCGGCTGCTACCAATGCAGACAAAGTCGGTGTTATTATAAATTCTGAATTCCTAAATGGGATGCAAGTTTCAGATGCCATCGCCCATATGGGCAAAGAGATCACAGAACGTGGAATAGGTCAAGTGATGACTAATTATAAGATGAGAGATGCAGGATTTAGTAGACAGCGTTATTGGGGAGAACCTTTTCCAGTGGTATACAAGAATGATATTCCATATACCGTGGATTTGGATAAACTTCCTGTAGAACTTCCACATACTCAAGATTTCAAACCAACAGAAGATGGACGTAGCCCTTTGTCTAGAAAAGAGGATTGGAAAAACTTGGATGAAGACAAGATCAGAGAAACAGATACCATGCCCGCCGTTGCAGGATCGTCATGGTATTTTCTAAGATATATGGATCCAAATAATGCCAACAGATTTGCTAGTAAAGAAGCATTAAATTATTGGCAAGATGTTGATTTGTATGTAGGTGGTGCTGAGCATGCCGTAGCCCATTTATTATATGCACGATTCTGGCATAAGTTTTTGTATGATTTAGGATATGTCCCTACCAATGAGCCTTTCAAGAAATTGATTAATCAAGGAATGATTCAAGGTGTTATTGAATTCCTTCCTTTGATGAAAGGAGATGATGACGAGAACATATTTGTAAGTGCAGATATATTAGATCGTTACCCTAATATCGAGTTCGCAAAAATTCCTATTCATATCAATATGGTAAAAGATTATGGAACTCCTGAATCACATATAGATGCAGATGGCGTCAAACAATTTGTAAGCTGGCGTTCCGGGTTTGAAGATGCCCAGTTTATAACTAAAGATGACACGCTAGATGTAAAGAGTATTCCTTCTTCGCCTAGTAATTTTGCATTTCAAACTTTGTCCGAAGTAGGCAAGATGTCGAAGAGGTATCACAATGTCGTTAATCCAGATGATGTCATCTCAGAGTATGGTGCAGATACTTTCAGACTATATGAAATGTTTTTGGGTCCAATTGAACAATCAAAACCTTGGGACACAAATGGAATAGAAGGAGTCTCAAAATTTGTGAAAAAATTTTGGGGATTGTTTTTAGATGGGGAAGAAATTTCGTTGACTGACGATGAGCCAACAAAGGAAGAATATAAATGTCTTCATCAGGCGATAAAGAAAGTCTCAAATGACATAGAGAAATTTTCATTCAATACGGCTATTAGTGCCATGATGATCTGTGTCAATGATTTGAGAAAATTGGGAACGAGGAAGAGAAAGATTTTGGAGCCAATGATAGTGCTAGTTGCACCATTTGCCCCATTTCTTGCAGAAGAGTTGTGGGCACTATCAGGGAATTCATTTTCAGTCCATGGCCAGGATTTTCCAAAATTCGATGAATCATACCTTGTGCAAGATTCTATAGATTACCCTATCTGTGTCAACGGAAAGAAAAGAGTTGTAAAGAACTTTAATGCAAGTGCTTCCAAGGAAGATATGGAAAAAGTGGCACTGGAAGACCTAGATATTCAGAAATGGTTAGAAGGCAAAAATGTCGTCAAAGTTATAGTCGTACCGAAACGTATGATCAATATAGTCGTTAAGTAAGTATAAGCTTTAACAAATAGCCTATGACAAGAAGGTGGATTAGATATAATTTCATAACACTATACCTATTGACCTTCGTATATGCGAATATTTATTCTCAAGCTAATTGCCAATTACCGATACTCACTTCAGTCACAAATCCTAGTCTTGATGGATTTGATATGTCATGGTTGGATTTCAACTCAGGTTCTGTTTCTTGGGAGATTGAATTTGGATTAAGTGGTTTTCCTAGAACGGAAGTCCCTAATATTACAGACATTGGCATCCCTACTTTCCAATTTACTGGATTACAAGCTGGTAGAACTTATGAGGTCTATATTAGGGCTAATTGTCAAGGCGCGGTGAGCTTGTATAACGGACCTTACTTTGTTAATACCGTCATAGATAATAATGCATCCTGCAATCTCAGTTTTCCTATATCAGATAACAATTGCCCCTCTGAAGATCAGTTTCTCATTACTGAGACTCAATTGCCAGGCACCCGGTTAGGTGAAGATGTATTCTTAGAAAGTGTCGATCTTATTATTAGTCATCCGTGGCCAGCTGATCTAAGCATTGGTTTGAAGGCACCTTGGGGGGATGTAGTAAATCTTAGCTCTAATAATGGTCGAGGAATAGATAACTATGGAGACCCATCTGTAGTAGATTGTAGCTTGCCAGTTTCTTTTTCGGATGATGCATGTCAGGAAATTGGACTTAGCGAACCTCCTCTTATTGGCTCTTTTTCACCGGAAAGTGCACTTAGTTCTCTGAATAATGGAAATGACCCAAGTGGCAACTGGGCTATCGTTATTTGTGATAGAGCTTCTGGTGACTTAGGTGAACTTAACTACGTTAAACTCAACTTTGTTTCCATGTCTTGTAATGTGCCAACGACATTTAGAATATCTGATGTAGAAGCAACGCAGGTTGAAGTCTCATGGGATAGCAATGCAAGATGTGAAGCACTTGAGTTGGTGTTCAAAAGAGCACAGGATCCTATACCACTATCCTCATCAGATTTTGTGATTTGTGAAGCTGGATCTTTTATAATAAATAATCTTGAACCAAATCAGGAGTATGAATTAACAGTAGAAGCTGATTGCGGAAATGCCAATTTCTCTCCTATCAGTTGCATTATGAATTTCACCACTTCGTGTAGAAATAGCATATTGGTGGAAAACTTCGATGATGCAGTGATATGCGAATCAAGTTGTGTAAGATCTTGTCCGCTATCTGGTATCTGGTATAATGGTATTGATGATGATGCTGATTGGATTGTATCACAAGGTGTGACGCCAACAAGTTTTACAGGACCACAAGATGATATATCTGGCGGAGGTGGTTATGCCTATATAGAAAGTCAACCAAACATATGTCCTGAAGATCAGCGTATTGAATTGTTTTCTGACTGTCTTAGTGTGATTAATGCTGATGCTTGCGCACTCTCTATAGACTATCATATGTTTGGTTCTGATATAGGCTTATTAGAGGTAGCCTACAGCACAGATGAACTTACATGGCATACAATTTTTGAGCAAACAGGAGCTGTTGGGATGGATTGGCAAAATGCCCAAATTTCATTACCCACAAATTTTGAGATTGGTCGGTTACGTATAACGGCAACAAAACTGCAAGATGCGAGTAGAGGAGATATCGCCATTGATAATTTGAAACTATTAAGTTTAGATACAACCTCTGCTCGAAGGTATTTTGGTGATGCTGATAATGATGGTTTTGGAGATAGTAATGCAGTTGCATTTTTCTGTAGTGATACAGCACCTCCAGGATTTGTATCTAATGACCGTGATTGTAATGATGCTAATCAATTCATAAATCCTGGTGTGGTTGAGATCAGATGCAATCAAATAGATGAGAATTGCAACGGTGATGAAGATGATGTCAGTCTTGATGATTTAGGATATAATATTGAGATGGTGTCAAATGAGAGTTGTTTGGGAACAGGGACTGGCATCATAGAGATAACTGCCCAGAACGGACAACCTCCTTATCAATATAATTGGAGTAATGGAAATACGGGTCCAAGACAAGCCAATCTTTTATCAGATATATATGTGGCCACTATAACAGATGTAGGTGGCTGTCAGATTGTGACAGACCCTATTTTTGTTGGTTTTGAGGATATCTTGGTTTATAGTGTTGCTTCTCTTATTACACCCTCATGTGCAGGTTTGTCAGATGGTAGCATAGAGATTTTAGTGGAGGGAGGCATTGCTCCTTTAGATGTGGAATGGTCGAATGGTGATACTGGTACGATGATTAGTAACTTAGAAGATGGGATATACCAAGCGACAATCACAGATGCATTTAATTGCTCATTAGTCATAGATGATATTGTGTTGAATGGTCCACAAATATTGACAGTGGGTGTTGTCCTGCTTCAGGATAGTGATTGCCATCAAGATAATTCTGGATTCATTCAGTTAGGAATCGTTGGCGGTACTTCACCCTATAATATACTATGGTCTAATGGTGCTACTGAAAATGTTGTAAGTAATCTGAGAGCAGGATTGTACAGTGCTACAATTACAGATGCAAATGGGTGTGAGAATATTATAGAAGATCTTGAAATATCTGAACCTGATGCCTTAGAGATATCGGTTACTACTTTAGAAAAGATTACTTGCCCAGGTGGGGATGATTCTTTTGTAGATATAAAAATAGAAGGAGGATCTCCCCCGTACGCCTACTTTTGGTCAAATGGAGCATCCTCTGAAGACCAATTTGGTATTGAGGCTGGGACATATCAATTAACTGTAAGCGATTTCAATTCTTGCTCTGCAATTTTAGACAATATTATTATCAATGAGCCTGATCCCATCCAAATTTCAGTTTCTAATATTATAAATGTCAATTGCCTCGGAAGTACAGATGGGGCAGTTGCCGTCAATGTAGTAGGAGGTAATGGGAATTATATTTACAATTGGGGCATTTTTGATGGAGATGATTCTGATGAGAATTCTTTAGAGGATTTGGGTCCCGGCTTGTATTCTGTCACTGTGGTAGATGAGTTTAATTGTAAGTCCAATGCTTTCTCTCTGGAGGTCATTAATGAAGATACTCCGATAGATGTAAATATCACCTTGGCTGAAAATGTGAGTTGTCACGGTGACTCTACAGGACAGTTAACTGCAATGGTAGCTGATGCTACATTACCATTAGATTTCAATTGGAGTTCTGGTGCTAAGAATGTGGTGGATGGTCTTATCGATACTATAGCTCAGCTTATATCTGGATCATATAATCTTACAGTTACGGATGAAGAGGGCTGTGTAGGGGTAGCAGATTCGATTATTGTTAATTCCCCATTACCTATTGTTCATACCGTTGGAGAAAAGATTAACAACATTTGTTGGGATGATGAAGAGGGTTCGATTGCTTTGGAAGTTTCAGGAGGCCAATCACCATATGATATTGTATGGAGTAATGGCCTAGAAGGAGTCGAAGTTGATGGATTAGAGACCAATATTTATGAGGCAACAATCACAGATGAATTAGGATGTGTATCCTTTGTAAGTCCAATTGCTATTCTTGCTCCTGATACTTTAAAATTTAACGCCTCTGTTATACCTGAAATATTAACCTCATCGGGCGAGATACTATTAGAACCTGTTGGCGGTACTCCCCCATACTTCTATACTTGGGGAAATCCTATCTCATTTGTCAATGGAGCTAATGCTACAGGTCTTGAAGCGGGTGAGTATACAGTGACTATCGAAGATGCAGCAGGTTGTACAAGTGACACTTTGCTTATAGTAACAAGATCTACTTCTATTGCAGAGACAGGACTATATGAATCTGTTACTGTCTACCCTAACCCAACAGAAGATAAGTTGTATGTGCATGCATTGGATATACCAATAGCCAATCTTGCAATATTTAATTTGGAAGGAAAACTAATGCAACACATCAGCATCTCCAATCAAAATGTAATGACTAATCCTATTACTTTGTATGTAAGTGATTTTTCTCCAGGACTTTACATCTTAAAGATTGGGATAAGTAACCAAGCGATATACAGAAAGATAATCGTACACTAAGTGATTTACTAAGCCGTAGTTTTAGGTTTCCTTTTGGTTTTAAAAAGGTCGGTGAGTTGCTTTTCAGTCATAAACCCATGATCTAAGAAAGTTGTCTTGACAAATTTCTTGATATCCTGATATTCCTTACTTCTCTTGTCTTTATAATGTTTAAGGCATTTCCTTATGTATACGAGGCTAAGGTCCTTAAGATCTTGGTTGAACTTTTGGTTGCTGAAAATTTCCATGTATTCTGTAAATACCTTGTTGATTTCAAAGTATTCTGGATACTCTTCTACTGTCAGGTTATTTAAGAACTTTGATAATTTGCTTAGTATTGATTTTCTAACCGCCTCATTTTCATCAGACAATCCTTCATTTTGGTAGTAATATTCACGAACTGCATGGATTGCATCTTGATGCACATAACCTAATGAGTTTATGGTATCCAGCATGGTGAAGTATGCTGAGATCTTATCAGATGATGACTTATCTATTATAGAAGAAAGGTTCTTTTCATTCGCTATAGTCAGACCTTTGACTTTGTCAGAATGTGCATTAAGAAGTTCAAATACATGATTTGAATCCTGGTCATGATTTGCTCTGATGCTCGTCATAGCATTCTTCAAATTGGATACATCACCTGCTTCTAAATCAAAATGTGCTCCTATGATTAGACACAGCTCATAGAACTCTTTATTATCATAATATTCATTATTGTTTATCAATTTTTGCAAGGCAGGTTTGAGACTTTCATTATTGTATTCCCTTAATCCTCTGTAGATTAGAAAGTCCTTTAAACTGCCAGACTCTACCAACAATTCCGTAATGTTTTCCGGCATAACCACTGTGGAAAAATTAAGGCTTTGAAATTGTTTACGGTATTTGACAAGTGCGGTGTTACGTTGTTTCTCCTCTCTGTATTTAATAAATCTTTGAGATTCTAAGAAAGTCTTGGCTCTCTTGTTGGTGACGTTGGCGAGAAAATTAGTGATCCAAATATCAGAACTCATGGCAAAGCCAATCTGAATAGACTGTCCTACTCGTAGTCTTATTTGCTCAAAGTTGGATGATTTGGTAATAAAATCGAGTATATCAGCAAAGTGGTTTTGAGGTCGTTCGTATTTTATTCGACTATTTACTCTTCCTCTTAATACGGCATATCCCAACGCTTTAGGCAGATATAGACCTTCAAACTGATCATCCATCAAAGCCCTTTCGAGTGATATCAATTGTAATGGGTGATTATCAGCAACCGTGGTATAT
>CAZPUF010000170.1:0-7013 GCA_964589705.1 uncultured Saprospiraceae bacterium
ACCCATTTTTTATTTTTTGCTGCTTATTTCAACTTCGGCAGAGATGATAATCTGGCTAATGGATAAGAAGCAACCTTCTTGAGACTATAATAGTGGCCGACTCCAGATATGCCTGTACCTGCTGCCAGCTCTAGGTTTAACTAGGTCCCTGTTCGTCATTTGATATTGGATTTAGATATCAGTCGCTTAAAGGATTTTAGACTAAGTATTGTTTACTATGTCAGCAAATCAGTTTAATCTAAAACAGAAAAGCACCGCTCTAATAGAGCAGTGCTTTTTCCAAGTCATAAATAGGATCTGATTTTAGTTTATCGGCGCCTCAATATCCATGTATCGGAGCAACCGTATTTATCCTGTTTAATCTCAAGTCTAAGTCTGTTATTCTGTATTGTATACTTATAATCATCACATTGACTGCCAAAGCAGAGACTGATAACATCTTCGTATATCTTATATCCAATTTCATCATACTCATCCAAAAGACGACCTTCCAATAGGTCTAAATTTCTCATTTTGACTATATCTTGTTTGAATTCAAGCTCTTGAAATCTGCAATCGATACGACTGCCTGCTTCACAAGCATCTTGCTCAAAAGTTTGGGATGTATCCATACTAGCATCTATACATCCATCTAATTCTCTGACTTCTGATATCCAAGTGCCTAAGACAGGATTCTCTATTACTGCGCTCTCAGCTATCACTTCATCTTCAGGCATCTCCCGAATTTCTTCACAGCCAATAAGTGAGACAACAAGAAATAAACATAAAAATCGTCGCATAGGTATTCTGTATGGAATGGCTAATCCGAATTTCATACCAATGGCAATTAGTGGTCATCATTTGCAAGTTAGTTGTCAATAAAACATCGTGAGGCCTAACTTTTCTCTGATCTCTTTTTGATCTTTATAATGACCGATTTTGAATTTGGCGTATTGCTTTTGTCAGCTGTACTGTTAATCGGCACCAAGACATTGGCCTCTGGAAAATAGGTCGCAACACAGCCTTTGGGGATATCATAGGGCACCACAATAAAGCGAGGAGCTCGTCTTTCAATTCCTTCATCATAATTGTATAAATCAACAACCTCTTGTTTTGATAAGCCAGCTGAATCGATGTCTGATTGGTTCATCATCACAACCCTTCTCTCGTTGTAGATGCCTCTGTATCTGTCATCCAATCCATAAATCGTTGTATTGAATTGGTCATGACTTCTGATTGTTGTCATCAGATACGTGTCATTATCCAATGTGAGATGGTTGTAAGTAGACCTTGTAAAATGTGCTTTTCCTGTAGACGGATGGAAAGACTGATCTCTGGCTACATTAGGTAAATAAAAACCTGCCGGCACTCTTACACGCGTGTTATAGTCATCAAATCCAGGAATGGTTTTTTCAATGTCATTCCTAATCTCATCATAAGACTCAGCGTAGCTATCCCAATTGACAACCGTATTCTTCAGTGTGGCTTTTGCCAAACGACAGACTATTTCAGGTTCACTTAGCAACAACTTAGATACAGGGGTTAGACTACCTCTGCTGGAGTGTACTATACCCATAGAATTTTCTACACTGACAATTTGGATTTTATCACCTACGACATCCTTATCTGTTCGGCCTAAGCAAGGGAGGATCAAAGCTTCTTTGCCATGGACCAAATGAGAACGATTAAGCTTTGTGGATACATGTACTGTTAGATCACATTGTGCCAGAGCTTCTGCCGTATATAGTGTATCTGGAGTTGCTGATATGAAGTTTCCACCCATTCCAAAAAACACCTTGGCCTTACCCTCGTGCATTGCCTTGATGGCATTGACTACATCATAGCCATGCGCTTGGGGTGGTTTGAAGCCAAATACCTTTTCAATGGCGGTCAATAATCTTTTCGGCGGTTTCTCATGTATACCCATGGTCCTGTCCCCTTGTACATTGCTATGACCTCTCACTGGACAGGTGCCAGCTCCAAGCTTACCGATGCTACCTTTTAGTAGTAATAGATTGACAACTTCCTTAATCGTAGCCACAGCATTCTTATGCTGAGTTAATCCCATCGCCCAGCATACAATTATCTTCGACTTACGTGAAAGCAAATCTGCCACCAACTCAACTTGCTCTGTAGAAATCCCAGTATGTGAAATCAGTTCAGCTATATTAAGACTTTCCAAATGACTAACATATTCCTGATATCCCTCCGTTTTTTGCTCAATAAAAGTCTCGTCAAATACGCCTCCTCTTTCTTGATGTACTTTCAATAGCAAAGCATTTAGCGCTTGTAACAAGGCTAAATCTGAGTTGACGCGGACTTGCAAATAATGATCTGTAAGTTGACTTCCTTTACCAATTATTCCTTTAATTTTCTGAGGATGCTTAAAGCCAATTAAGCCTGCCTCCTTAAGTGGATTTACTGATATAATAGTAGCCCCATTTGCTTTAGCTTTCTCAAGAGCAGACAGCATCCTTGGATGGTTAGTGCCAGGATTCTGCCCTATTATCATGATGACTTCAGATGCATAGAAATCCTCCAGCTTCACAGAGCCTTTACCAATACCTAAGGTCTCTCCCAGTGCAACACCACTACTCTCATGACACATATTAGAACAATCAGGCAAATTATTTGTGCCGAATTCTCTTACAAATAATTGATAGAGAAAGGCGGCTTCATTACTTGTTCTCCCCGAAGTATAAAAAATGGCCTCATCAGGCGTACTCAGTTTATTTAATGTCTTCCCTATCAGTGCAAAAGCAGCTTCCCAAGTGATCGTCTGATAATTAGTAGCTCCCTTTGGCAGATACATTGGTTCTGTCAATCGGCCTTGCTTTCCCAATTTATAATCAGATAATTCAGCTAACTCATCAATAGTATGCTGATTAAAAAATTTGGCACCAATAGATTTTTTGGAGACTTCTTCCGCTATGGCCTTCGCCCCATTTTCACAATATTCTCCTAACCCACTTCTCTCATCATCAGGATCTGGCCAAGCGCAGCCTGGGCAATCAATACCTTCTTTTTGATTGAGTTGATTGAGTAATTTTATGCCTTTTAAAACCGGTGTTTCTGAAAATATATGCTTAAGGGAAGAGACGACCGCAGGCAAACCCGCAGCTGTTTTCTTGGGTGCTTTTATATCGATCCCAGTAAACTTTTCTGATGTCTCTGCCTTTGATTTTTTTGTCATCCCTTTTGTTATAAATAATTATGATAGACTCAAACGTTTACTGCCAGAGTATACATTGAATCTATTTTCCTTTAAAAAGCCTACTAAGGTTACATCGTGGTCTTCTGCCAAAGATATAGCCAAAGATGAAGGGGCGCCTATAGCCAGTACAACCTTAATACCTGCCATAACAGCCTTCTGTATTAATTCAAAACTTGCTCTACCACTTAGTAACAAGATCTGACTGCTAAGCGGCAAGCTCATAGCTCTCTCATTCTCTTTTAAAATACAAGTACCAATCAGCTTATCCAATGCATTATGGCGACCTACATCTTCCTTTAGATTAACAAGAAGACCTGTGGAATCAAATAGTGCTACTGCATGTAATCCCCCAGTTGTATTAAATGTTGCCTGTGCAGTTGCCATTTTCTCTGGTAAGGATAGAATAAGAGACTTAGAAATAGATAGTGATTGTGCTGGCCACTCTGGCATACAGATAGACCTAACTGCTTCCAAACTAGCTTTACCACATACACCACAGCTACTCGTAGCGTAGAAGTGCCTTTCCAAATGACTAAGGTCTATATCAAGTGATCCAGCTACTTCAACCAAAACTTGATTATCACTCTCTTGGGTGACATTGATTCCATTATTGGCATTAATTATCCCTTCTGAATATAGAAACCCGACTGCTAATACCCTATCTTCTCCGGGTGTTCTCATCGTGATAGAGATGTTCTTACGATTGACAGGAGGTGAATGCTGAGTAGCACTCAATAGGATCTGCAAAGGCTCTTCCACAGCCACTTTGTCTACTATATCCTGAGCCTTATGCTCATTATATCTGATAATTTGTCTGTCTTCTGTAGGGCCATCCATTGTCTTCTACAATGTTAATAATATTTCAGGTGGGGAATGTAGTCTCCAAATTGGAAAAGCTTTAGTAAATTGTATTCGATTCCGTTCTTGCCCATTATTCTTTAAAATTTTAATACTATGAGACGACTTACACTAGGTTTCTGCTTCTTGATTTCTACTTTAATTGTATCAGGACAAATTATTGTAGAGTCTAATACACTTCCAGACATTGGAGATGAGCTTGTGTATACTAATCTAATATTACCTCAGGACACAGTTCTCGGTTTCAATGAGACAGGGGCGGACAGGATATGGACTTTTAATGAATTTGAATTAGGAGGTCAAATGCTAGAGACTTACCAAGATATTAGTACTACTGCACTTGCCGACTCTTTTCCTGAGTCTGATATGCTGGTCACTTTAGGCTTATTTACTGCTGCTGCGCGAAGAGATCCAAACAGAATTGTAATCAACGGTATTAACACGGATGGTTTTGGCGGTTTTGGGATTGACGTGTCTCTACAACTTTCGAGTGAATATACAATTAGAGAGACACCTTTATCATTTGGCTCCATCAATGAAGATGATGTGGATGTTATATTCACATTTGATGCAGGTTTGATTCCATTTTTGGATAGTCTGGATCTGATGGGATTGCCAGGTGCTATAGACAGTATACGTGTCACTACATTTCTAAGTAGAGATGAAGAAGTGGTTGGATGGGGCACAGTAAATGTGAGGGAAGAATCTAGGGAAGTACTCCAAGTACGAGAAGAGAATTTTACAGATATAATGCTGGAGGTGGGCATTGACTTAGCTGGGTTTTTAATTTGGTTTGATGTTACAGATCTAATTTCAATGGCTGGAGTTGGTGCGGGCGGTCAGTCGTCCACAACTTATAGATTTATTGAGGCTGATAGTAAGCTGGCTGTTATAGAATTTACTGAGAATACTTTTGCAGATTCCTTAGGTAACAATATGCAGCTTCTAACAGCGAGAACAGGATTAGAGTTAGATGTATCCAGCACAGCGGACGTCAGTCCTTTTAATCCATTGTCTATAGATATATTTCCAAATCCAACCGCTGATTTTGTTTCTATAGAGGTTAGCAACTATAATGACAACCTGGATGTAATGATATATAATCAAGTTGGTCAGTTGGTAGGTAAATGGAATGATATAAGAAACGGGTCAGCATTAGACATCAGTCAAATTAACATTGGTCAATACGCAATTATTGTACATACTAAAGACAGAGAATTGAGAGAAAAACTGGTTATAACGAGATAAGATGGACTAGGATTTCTGTATAAACAAAGCTTTGTATTGACTCACAAAATTTCGATTACTCAGGAGTATAAGGAGGACTAATATTATAAACTGAATTATACCAAATTGAGATCTGCCTATGCCCAAATTATAGACGATCAACCATTCCATCCCAAAGAGTAGTGCAAAAAACACAAATGGCAAAATGAAAACTAGCCCTCGATTATAGCTGATAGGCTGGCTTTTATTGCCATAGAAATAGAAGAGCACTGCCATGAAAAGATTAGCCACTGCCATTGCCATTAGTACTCCCCAAATTTTATAGACAGGAACCCAGAGATAGAAGCCAATTAATAAGACGAGTAAGACAATAAAAGAAATCCTGGTGACAATATCAGATCGTTTGGCAAATATCATTTGCTGATAAAAAAGCTTAGCATACACAAGTAAGAAAATTGTCAAACAAGCAAAAGTTATATATTCTCCAATATCTAAATAAGCATCTTTTGATGTAAGTATAGAGATATTCGTTCCCAGCAATATAATGACTGGTATAGTTAACAAAGGAATGACAATTACCACTTTTGTCAAATAGTCTACTCTGTCGTTATAGTTATCATCCTTGATAGATACGCTTGTATGCTCAGCAAATAATTCAAACAAAAAAGGCCTGACACCACTTACCACAGCGCCAGCAGCTAATACAATGATATTCGTCAGCGTTATGAGCAAAGCAAAAACACCTACCTGTGATAGACTGTCGAACCTTTCAAGCATAAACTTTCCACCTCTTGCCAGTGCCCATGAAATAAGAAGATAAGGTATCAATGCAATACTAAACTTCAGGGAATTTTTGATCATTGTCATATCTGGCGTCAACGTCAATATGCCCTTTTCGGTAAAAAATATTACGATTGTAGTCACTACATTAGCAAGCAACATTCCAAGTAATGCCCCTTGAACACCTTTATCAAAAACAATAATCAGTAAAAATTGGAACAGTATCATAGATAAGACCTGACATAGAATAATGGTCAGATAGCCTCTGAGGTTTTTCTCATTCTTAAGATAACTATAATAGCACTCATTGACTTCGGACAGCAAGGCATAGGAGAGGATAGTTAAGCCAAAAGGGAAAAATTTGATTGCATCAGATTTAAAAACAACTTGAAAAATACTATCTCCAAGAAGCGCTAGAATTGTCCCTGTAACCACTGCCAATCCAAGACTAACACTAAAAAGAGATTGCAGGTATCTCTTCTGCTGAGTCGCATCTCCATGGTAATCATAATATAGGGTGACCATGGCCGCGTTAAGCCTGAAGGTTACCACTATAGCCATAATGACACCTGTGGTTACCATCAAATCATACAATCCAAATTCAGCATTGGAAAAGACGGAGAGATATAAGGGCAATAAGAATATATATATGGCCGGTCGTAGAAAACCCAAAAATGAGTATACTAATATGGCCACGAAAGGCTGCTCCCTTGAAGCCGTGTCGAATCTTTGTATGAAGTTACCTAGCAAGCAATCAGACTACTGATTAAATCCTAAAAATAAGGATATCACTTTACTCTGCTTGCTGGTCAATATATGCTCGCAAATCTGCAAGCTGTTGCTCACTCATTTTCTCTATAGGATACTGTGGCATATATGACCGCTTTCCTGACCTGGAATAGACACCATATCTGGTTACTTGATATAATGAATGTCTTCCATAGCCATTGGCTTT